>CAISKJ010001782.1 GCA_903885885.1 uncultured delta proteobacterium | reverse complement strand
CGCGAGCGACGGCAGCGCCGCGGTCGCGCGCAGCTCGACGAGGGCTCGCAGCGCGGCGAGGCGCGCGGCGGGCGACGGGTCGTCGAGCCAGCGAACGAGGGCGGGCGTCGCCTCGGTGATGCGGGCCCCTGCCGCGAGCGCCGCCGCGTCGAGGCGAACGAGGGGCGACGCGTCGTCGAGCGCGCGCACCACCAGGGCCCGCGCGTCGGCGTCGTGCGAGCCCGCGGCCTGACGAAGGAGCTCGCGGCGCCGCTCCGGCGGTGCGCTCTGCATCGCGAGCGACAGCGCCTGCGCGCCGCCGGGCCAGTCGAAGCCGGGGAGCGCGAGGAGCGTCACGAGCACGAACGCGAGCGGGGGTCGACGCACGGCGCGAGCGTACCGCATGCCGTGCTACCGTCGCGCCCATGTCGTCGGCCCACCGCGTCTCTCGACGCATCGCGCTCGCGCTCCCGTTCCTCGCCGCCCTCGCCCACGCAGACCCGCAAGGCACGGGCTCCGCCACCGGTGGCTTCATGGGCGTCGAGGTCGCCGTGGCGCCCGGCGGGCTGCGCGTCGGCAACGTCGTCGAGGGCGGCCCTGCGGCCCAGGCGGGCCTGCGCACCGGCGACGTGATCGTGCAGGCCCAGGGCATGCCGCCCGGCAGCGTGGCGGCCTTCACGGGTTCGGTGCGCGCGGCGGGCCCCGGCGCGCGCTATCCCGTGGTGGTGCTCCGCGGCGCGCGACGCGTGCGCCTCGACGTCACCCTCGCGCAGGCCCCCGCGGCGGGCCTGCACCGCGGCGCCCCGCCGCCTCCGCTCACGGCGACGCTGGTGATGGGCTCCGGCCCCGTCGACCTCGCGGCCCTTCGCGGGCGCGTGGTGCTCGTCGATTTCTGGGCGAGCTGGTGCGGCCCCTGCCGCCAGATGATGCCCGCGCTCAACCGCATCGCGCAGCGCTACGGCGCGCAGGGGCTCACGGTGATCGGCGTCACCGACGAGCCCGCCTCGGTGGCCCGCTCCGTCGGCATGCAGATGAACATTCGCTACACCCTCGCCACGAGCCCCACGGGCGTGGCGCGCTTCAACGTCTCGAGCCTCCCGACCCTCGTCGCCATCGACCGCGCGGGCACGGTGCGCGAAATCTCCGTCGGCTACGAGGGCCCCGCGCGCCTCGAGGCCCTCGTCGCGCGCCTCCTCGCCGAGCGCGCGCCCTGACCTCACCTCTTCGCCCCCTCTACCCCGCCCATGACCACGCCCTTCGCCCGCGCATCGCGCGTCACCGCCGTCGATGCGCTCCGCTACGAGGCCCACATCCCCGACCAGTGGCAGCAGGGCCGCGGGGCCTTCGGCGGCCTCGTGCTCGCCACCCTGTTGCGCGCGATGCGCCACGCCGAGGGCGACGCGCGGCGCCTCCCGCGCTCGCTCTCCGGCGACCTGTGCGCGCCCGCCCTCGTGGGCCCCGCAGCGATCGAGGTCGCCGTGCTCCGCCGCGGTCGCAACCTCTCGAACCTCGACGCCTGCATGATGCAGTCGGGCGAGGTCGTGGCGCGCGCGAGCGCGGTGTTCAGCGAGGCCCGCGCGGCGCACCTCGACGCCTCACCCGACGCGCCCCCGACGCCCGCCGACTGGCGCGCGATCGAGCCCGCGCCCGTGGGTCCTCCCTTCGCGCCCGTGTTCACGCAGCACTTCGCGTTTCACAACATCGGGGCGCTCCCCTTCTCGGGCCATGGGCGCGCCGAGACCGAGGGCTTCATCCGCGCGCGCGCGGCGCCCGACGCGCTCGACGCGAGCGCCGTCGTGGGGCTCCTCGACGCGTGGTGGCCCGCGGTGTTCGCCTCGGCCACGGAGCCGCGCGCGGCCGCCACGACGAGCTTCACCGCGGAGTTTCTCGTCGACCCCGCGACGCTCGCGCCCGCCGAGCCGCTGCGCCATCGGGCGCGGGCCGTCGCCGCGCGCGACGGCTTCTCCGTCGAGTTTCGCGAGCTTTGGTCCGGCGACACGCTCGTCGCGCTCAACCAGCAGACCTTCGCGCTGCTTGCCTAGTGCTTCAGGGCGCCTGGTAGGTCGCGCCGATCGTGCCGCAGAAGCTCCGCACGACGGTGGCGTTGACCGCCGGCGACGCGCTGTAGAGCCAGGTCACCACGTCGATGCCGTTGACCGTGCGTCGGCATCCGCCCACGCGCCCCGCGCTCGAGCAGGCCACGCCCTGCTGCCAGTTGTTGGCCGCGGCGCCGAGTTGCCCGCTGCGGCACATGGTGTTGAGCGTCGCCTGGTTGCTCACCGTGAGCGTCGGGCTCTCGCTGCACACGTTGACCGTGACGCCCGCCACCGCCTGCGTGCCCGTGCACGACCCCGACACCTCTTCGGCCAGCTCGCCGCACCCGCCGAGCGCCACACACGCCACCGCGACCCGCATGAAGTTCTTCATGCCCTGAAGGTACCGCGAAACAGCCGCGCGAGATTGACAAGCAACCGTATACAATCGCCCATCGCCGTGCAGCTCCCCTCCATCGACAACCTGCGGTGCTTCGTGGCCGCCGCCGAGGCGCTCAACTTTCGCGCCGCGGCGCGCCGCGTGGCGCTCACGCCGGCGGCCCTCGGACAGCGCATCCGCCAGCTCGAGGGCGACCTCGGCAGCCCCCTCTTCGCGCGCACCACGCGGCAGGTCACGCTCACCGCCGCCGGGCTCGCGATGCTGCCCGTGGCGCGCCGCACCCTCGCCGCCGCGTCGGAGTGCGCCCGCGCCGCGCGCGGCGAGCTCGGCCCCGCCCCGTCGGAGCTCGTCGTGGGCACGCGCCACGAGTTCGGCATGAGCTGGCTCGTGCCCATGCTCCCGCGCCTCGCGCGGCGCCGCCCCGACCTCACGGTGCACCTGTATTTCAGCTACGGCGCCGACCTGCTCCTGCGCATCCGCACGCGCGAGGTCGACTGCGCGGTGCTCTCGACGCGCTTCAGCGACGCCGCCCTCGACGCCGTCCCGCTGCACCGCGAAGACTACGCGCTCGTGGGCGCGAAGGGCCTCCTCGCGAAGACGCCCTTCACGCGCCCGGCCCACGCCGAGCACCACACGCTCATCGACGCGGCGGCCGAGCTCCCGCTGTTTCAGTACTGGCGCGACGGCGCCGGGGCGCGCGCGGCGGGCGTCCGCTTCGCGCGCGTGCTGCGCATGGGCACGCTCGCGGCCATCGAGCACCTGGTGCTGCAGGGCGACGGCGTCGCGGTGCTCCCGCGGTACCTCATCGAGAAGCGCATCGCGTCGGGCGCGCTCGCCGTCATCATGCCGTCGGTCACGCCGGCGCACGATTTCTTTCGACTCGTTTTTCGCGCCGACGACGGGCGACGGCCCGACTTCGAAGCGCTCGCGGCCCTCATGCGCGAGGCGCCGCCGCGGTAGCGCGTCGGGGCCGTGTACCCGGCGGGCGCGCGGGGGTATCGTGCGACCCCGAAGCGATGACCACCCAGCTCCCGCCGCGCAACCCTCGCCTCCTCCAATGGACGTGGCTGTGGACCCTGGCCGCCCTCACCTGGACGACCACCACCGCCCTCGTCGTGCTCAACACCGAGCGCCTGCTGCGCTGGCTCCTCTACTCCGGCCACGCGCGCTACGTCGTGATCGGGGCCGTGGCGCTCATGCTGCTCTGGTCGGGGGCGCGGCGCTACGCGGGCGAGCGACTGGCGCGCGTCTACCTCGCCGTCGCGGCCACCTTCTTCGGCGTCTTCGGCGCGCTCCTCGTCATGGCGCTGAAGCTCGTGCCGCTGCTCACCATCGTGGCGCTCGCGGTCTTCTCGCTGGGCGCCATGGTGCTCGTCGGGGTGCTCTCGCCCTTCAGCCTGCGCAAGCCGCGGCAGGTGCTCGAGGTCGTGCGCCAGGTGGCCGAGCTCACCCTCGCGGGCGTCACCCTCGGCCCCCAGCTCGGCTGGGTCGAGACGGGCCTCATCGTGCTCGGCCTCGCAGCCGCCCTCGTGATCGTGAGCGACGACGCGCAGAGCCTCGCCGACGAGTCGCGCGCCGTGCCCGAGGCCGACTTGCAGCGCGTGGCCACCCTCCACGCCGTCGACCTGTACCTCTCGTTCTTTCGCCTCACGCTCATTTTTACGCAGATTGTGAGCGGGCGCGGCAAGCGCAAGCCCAAGCCGAAGGGCTGACCCTCCGTGCGCGGCCCCCTGCGTCGCCTCGCGGGCGCCGCGCTCCTCGCGGGCTACGCGTTCGCCGTCGGCGCGAGCGCCCTCGCGGGTCCCCTCGGCGCGGGCGGCGTCGCCGTGTGGCCCTTCAACCGCGCGTGGTGGGTGTTCCACGCCGAGAGCGGCCGCGCGCACCACCTCCGCGTCATCGCGCGCTTCGAAGACGGCCGCCGCGACGAGGTCGACCTCGCGCCCTGGTTCGCCTGGCCGGCCTCGCGGCGCACCCTCCGCTACGACGAGCTCCCGCGCGACGAGGGCACCCTCCGCGCGCTCTCCGCGTGGGCGTGCGCGCGGCACAACGGCGACGCCCCGGCCGCGGAGCGCTGGGTCGCCCTCTCGGTGAGCGACGTCTCGTGGCCGCACGTCCGCGGCGCGTGGCGCACGCTCGCCGAAGCGCCCTACGCCGAGCGCCGCGAGACCGACATCGCCTTCGATGAGCCCTGCCCGAGGCGCGCGCCGTGAGCGCGGCGCGCCCGTCGCAGTTCTGGCTCGGCGAGGTCGATCCGCTGCCCCTCGCGCTCTACCGCGCGGGCCTCGGCGCGCTCCTGTGCGTCGAGGGGCTCCTGCGCCTCCCGTACGCCGCCGAGCTCTTCTCCGACGGGGGTTTTCACCGCTCGCGCTTCGCCGTCCCGGTGCCGTCGCCGACGGGCGCGTACACGCTCGCGCTCGCGTCGTCGTTGGCCGCGGCGGCGATGGCGCTCGGCTGGCGCACGCGCGCCTCGACGCTCGCCGCCCTCGCGCTCTGGGGGTGGCTCTACGCGATCGATCAGATCGGTGAGAAGGCGCTGCACTCCGTCGCGCTCGTGGCCCTCGCGATGCTCGCCCTCTCCGACGCGGGGGCCGCGCTCTCCCTCGACGCGCGGCGCGACGGCGCGAAGTCGGCGGTGTGGGCGACGCCGCTGCGGCTCCTGCAACTGCAGTTCGCGCAGGTGTATTTCTTCGCGGGGGTGGTGAAGCTGCGCGCGCCCGGGTGGCTCGACGGCGCGGTGCTGGCGCGCGCGATGTCGTCGCGCTGGGCGACCGACGTGGGCCTGTGGGCCGCGCGCGTCGCGCCCGACGGGGCGTGGCGCGGGCTCGCGCGGGCGACGGTGGCCTACGAGCTCCTCGCGCCGTTGTTGTTGTTCGTCCCGCGGGCGCGGCGGTGGGTCATCGCGGCGGGCGTCGCGCTGCACCTGGGCATCGAGGCGACGCTCGGCGTCGGGTGGCTCGGGTGGCACTTCATGCTCGCGCTGCTCGCGCTCTACCCCTCGCCCGAGGCGCAGCGGCGGGCCATCACGTCGGCACGCGCGGCGCGTCGCCCACGTCGTGCGTGAGCGAGCTGGGCGCGTCGACGTTGGCGCCGTGATCGACGCCGATGCCGAGGCGGTCAACAAGCTCGCCGCCCAGCCAGCCCGTGAGTCCGAGGAGCGTGAGGGCCGCGAGCTCGAGGCCGAGGGCGAGCGCGCTCGGCGGGTCGAAGCGGCGCTCCTGGCGCATGAGGAGTGCGACCGTGTAGCACCCCACCACCACGATGTTGCCGACGGCGTGCATGCCGCCGATGTACTTGGCGCGCGTGCCATCGGGGATCGCCACGAGGTCGATGGCGCCGAAGATCACGGCCACCAGCGCGGCGATCACGCCGATCAAGAGGTTCCAGAAAGAGACCGTCGGGATCCACGCGACGGCGGCGAAGCGCTGCACGAGGTCGAGCGCCGAGCCGACCACGAAGAGGCCCAGCGGGATGGGCACGAGCATCTGGTGAATGGGGTGTCCGAACATCCGGGCATGGCTGCGCATGGGGGCTCCTTCACGGCGCAAGGGCCGCGTTGCGACGAGGCGTGGGCGGCGGGGCGCGAGGCGCCCTCAAGCGGGCTGCGGGCTGTGCGACGCCTGCCGCGCGAGGAGGTCGGCGAGGTCGACGGCGTGCTCCTCCTCGGTGGCGAGAATCCCCTCGAGCATGCGGCG
>CAISKJ010001781.1 GCA_903885885.1 uncultured delta proteobacterium | reverse complement strand
TGGTCCCCGGGCTCCTACTGTGTCAGAGCTGGCCTAGCCGGCTTCGAGTGCGGCCAGAGCTAGCGCCTGCGGCGCACGCCGGCCACCTTTGAGCCCAGTGGGCTAACGGGCCGGGTCGTCGGAGCGGGCCCATGCTGGGCGCCGTGACCTGGATGCTCCCGAGGCATCACAGTCGCGCGAGAGCACGCACGGTGCGAGTCTGGTGCCTGCAATGACTCCGGTGGGCCGCATCGTCCCGTGGACACGCGGGCCGGGTCGGCGACGAGGTCTGACTCATGCACTGTCTAACCGTTGCGGGCCCGTGCGCGCGCCCGCTGCGTCGAGGAGGGCGCCGCGTACGCGTGTGACATAGACTGTCCCCGGCGCGCCGAAGCCGCTGCTCTCGCGAAAGAGCACGAGCGCGTTGTTGCCCGCGCGCACGAGGGTGGGGGGCGAGAGGTCGGTGCCCGCGGTGGCGCTGTCGTACACGGTGGTGAGCGCGCCCCGGGGGAGCCCGACGGGCGACACGGCCATGACGTCGACGGTGTCGCGGCGCGCGGGGCCGCCGTCGGGGGTGAGCAGCCGCGAGGCGCCCTGACGGAGCGCGAACACGAAGCCGTCGCCCACGGCCACGAGGCCGCCGGCCTCGAGCACGTTGACCCCGGGGGACTGGTCGACGAGGTGCCGCGTGAAGGCCGCCACGGCGCACGCGGGCGTAGGGCCCGCGTCGTAGGGAGGGGGCGCGCGGTCGACGGGGAGGTCGGGCGCGACGTCGGCGGCGGCGTCGGCGATGTCGTGGACGACGGCGGCGTCGGTGGCGGCCGCGGGGGGATCGCCCGAGCACGCGGCGAGGCAGGCGACAAGGGCGAACGGAGCGAAGGGGCGACCGGTCATGCGTGCGTCGATGCAAACACCGGCGGGGTGGCCCTGTCGATGGCCATGGAGGGTGCAGGCTATTGCCATTGTGTGGCGAGAGAGTTAGGCACCGATACTCTGTCGATCGTGCATCTGACGGCCGGCGACCTGGTACCCCCACTCACTCACACGGAGAGATTCCGATGCCCCGCGAACCGAAGAACTTCGATCACCTGCTCGGCGGCAAGGCCAAGGGCCTGAGCGATGCGCAGCTCAACGCGCACTTCACGCTCTACAAGGGCTATGTCAACAAGCTCAACGAGATTCAGGGCAAGCTCGCGACGGCCGACCGTGGCGCGCCCAACTACTCGTTCAACGAGTACTCCGAGCTGCGCCGCCGCGAGCCGGTGGCCTTCAACGGCACGGTGCTCCACGAGATGTACTTCGAGGGCCTGGGCGACGGCTCGACGCAGGCGCCCGACGCGGTGAAGCAGGTGTTCGCCGACTCGTTCGGCAGCTTCGACGCCTGGGTGGCCGACACGAAGGCCTGCCTCATGAGCGCCCACGGCTGGACGCTGCTCACGTACGACTACGAGTCGAAGAAGCTGCTCAACAACCTCGTGCAGGGCGAGCACCACATCGGGCTCTTCGCCAACGTGCACGTGATGGCGGCCTTCGACGCGTGGGAGCACGCGTACTTCTTCGACTACCAGACCGGCAAGGCGAAGTACGTCGAGTCGCTCCTGTCGGGCCTCAACTGGGGCGTGCTCGAGCAGCGCTTCAAGGGCGCCCGCCTCATCGCCCCCTGATTCGCGCCGCCGCGCACCTCACTTCACCAGCCTGAGCCGCGCCGACGGGTCCCGCGAGGGGATGCCCAGTCGCTTGAGCTTCTTCTGCAGCCCGAAGCGCGAGAGCCCCAGGGCCTTCGCCGCGCGCGACTGGTTCCACCCGTGCTCGCGGAGGGCGCGCTCTACCATGTCGCGCTCGACGTCCTCGACCGCGTGACGCAGGTCGAGGGCGCCCTGCGCCCCCTCGGCGCGGCCGTGGGCGCTCGCGGTGTCGGCGTTGGGCAGGGTGGCGTTGAGGTCTTCCTCGCGGATGGTGCCGTCGGAGAGCACCGCGGCGCGCTGCAGCTCGTTCTCGAGCTGGCGCACGTTGCCCGGCCACGGCGCCGCCACGAGCCGCGCCATCGCCTTGCGGTCGATCTGCAGCTCCTTGTGCCCGTGCCGCTGGAGCATGTGCGCCACGAGCGCGGGGATGTCTTCGCGGCGCTCGCGCAGCGCGGGGATGGGCAGCACCATGACCGCGATGCGGTAGTAGAGGTCTTCGCGGAAGGTGCCTTTGCGCACCATGTCTTGCAGGTCGCGGTGGGTGGCCGCGATCACGCGCACGTCGACCTTGCGCGCGCGCTCGCCCCCGACGGGGCGCACCTCGCCCTCTTGCAGCACACGCAACAGCTTGGCCTGCATGGCGGGCGACATCTCGCCCACCTCGTCGAGAAAGAGCGTGCCCCCGTCGGCCACTTCGAAGAGCCCCGCGCGGTTGCGGTCGGCGCCCGTGAAGGCCCCGCGCACGTGGCCG
>CAISKJ010001780.1 GCA_903885885.1 uncultured delta proteobacterium | reverse complement strand
CGGCGGGCGCGGGCGGCGGGTCGGGCATCGCGAAGGTGAACGGGTACGTCACCGACACCACGCCGCCCGCGGGCGCGGGGAACACCCACCGTCGCACCGCGCCGAGCACGCACTGTTGAAAGGCCACATCGCCGAGGGGCGCGGCGAGCTCGTCGGCGACCACCGCGCCCGTGGGGCCGATGGTGAAGCGCACGGCGAGGCGTCCCTCGAACCCGAGGGTGCGCGTGAGTGCCTGCTCGTAGCAGTGGCGCACCTGGCCCATGTTGCGCAGCACCACGCGGCGAATCACGTCGAGCGAGAGCATGCCCGCGATGGTGGGGGCCGCGCCGCGCACCGACGGCGGAGCGGCGCCGCGGCCGCGCAGCCCCATCCCCGCGCCGCCGCCGTAGCCCGCGCCGCTGCCGTGGCCGAGCGAACCTACGCTGCCGAGGCCGATGGTGCCTTCGGCGCCGCCGCCGCCGCTGCCGCCCCAGCCCGTGCCCGTCGCGCCGAGGCCGCCGTAGCCGAAGGCGTCGCCGACGGAGCCGCGCAGCATCGCCCCGCCCGCGGCGTTGAGGTTCACGCCCTGCGGCGCCTCGGCGGGCTGGTCGATGCGCATCGGCGCTCCGTTGCCGCGCCCCGGCGTCTCGTCGATGGCCACGAAGGACGTGTACTGCGAGAGCAGGTGGTGGCGCAGCGCGAGGGCCGTGATGGCCTCGGGGAGCTCGCCGTTGTCGGGCGCGAAGTGCTGCTCGCGCGAGAGGTCGGCGATGCGCTGGCGGGCCCAGAGGCTGGCGACGGCGGCGTTGGCGGGCGTCACCTCGGGGAGGGTCACCGCGAGCGTCTGCGCGTACGGGCGGCCCCCCAGCGTGCCGCGCACGGTGACCGTGCCCGACGCGCCGCGGTCGTAGCGGGCGAAGACCGTGAGGGGTTCGAGCGCCGACACGTCGGGCACCGCGACGGGGAGCGCGTCGCGCACCGCGAGGCCGCCCCAGTCGATGCGCACGTCGGTGAGATAGGGGCGCCCGATGCGGGCGTAGAAGCGCTCGACGGCGGCGCTGGGGTCTTCGTCGGGGCGGAGAAACTCCGCGTGGCCGCGGCCCGCGAGGGCCACCTCTTCGAGGAGGTAGCGGTTGACCGAGGCGCCCACGCCGAACGAGAAGATGCGCGCGTTGCCGATCGCGCGGCGCGTGAGGGCGATCACCTGCGCCTCGTTGCCGATGTACCCGTCGGTCATGAACACGACGTGGCGCAGGCGCATCGGGTCGCCGGGGGCGGTGAGGGCCGCGTCGATGCCGACGAGCTGGTTGGTGCCGCCGCTCGCGCTCAGCGACTGGAGGTACGCGAGGCCGCGGCGCACGTTGTCGGGGGTGGCCGCGAGGGGCCGCGGCGCGAGCGACGAGGCGCTGTCGGCGAAGTCGATGATCTGAAACGAGTCCGTCGGCTGCATGCTCGTGAGCGCGCGGGTCACGGCGGCCTTCACGGCGTCGAGGGGCGGGCCCTGCATGGAGCCCGACGTGTCGAGGAGAAAGAACAGCTCGCGCGGCGCGTTCTCGGTGGGCGGCGCGTCGTGGCGGGCCTCGAGCGACAGCGCGAGGTAGCCCGGCGCGCGCGCGTCGGCGCGGTGCGCGACGAGCGAGGCGCGGAGGCCGGGCGCGGCGAGCTTCCATCGCAGGATGAAGTCGCGGTTGGGGATCTCGTCTTTGTCGACGAGGGACACTTCGAAGACCGACGGAGAGGGACGCGCGGTGGCCACCTCGTGGGCGACGGACTCGATGGTCTCGACGGCGCCGCCCGCGTCGACGCGCACCCGCACGCTCAGCGCGTGGCCCGAGCGCATGGCGGGCGGAACGTACGCGGGCGAGATGCGCGACGCGTCGGGAACGGCGTCGGTGTCGGGGCGCGTGCCGTGACCCGACGGGGCGCGCGCGAGGGGAGCGCCGGGGATGTACCGCGGCCCGACCACCATGGGGAGCGCGAGCTCGTAGGTGCTGTGGTCGTAGGTGGCGCTGCCGAAGAAGTGCAGGCTCACGTCGACGTCGGCGCCGGGGTCGATGTTGGCGACGTGAAAGGTGAACACGTTGGGCCGCTCCTGCTCGAGGAGCGCGGCGTGGCGGCCCTCGGCGCGGGCGCTCTCGT
>CAISKJ010001779.1 GCA_903885885.1 uncultured delta proteobacterium | reverse complement strand
GGTGCCCATCGCGCCGTCGATGATCGCGATGCGGTCTTGGAGAATCTTTTCGAGCGGGTGTACGAGGGTCATCGGTGGCTCTTCGGTGTGCGGGCGCGGGCGGCGGGCGCCGCGTCGGGGCTCTCGTTGTCGGTCGTGGCGGGCTTGTCGGCGATGGCGAGCACCACCTGAAAATGCGGCTTGCGCGCCTCGCGGGAGGCGACCTCGCAGGACACCACGGCGAGCCCCGCGCGCGCGAGGAGGGCGCGGAGCGAGCGCGGCGAGAAGCCCGCGTGGCGCTCGCCGTAGCGGGCCGTGAGCGCCTCTTCGGCGTGCTTGTCGAGCGAGAGGAGCACCGCGCGGCCGCCGGGGCGCAGCACGCGCGCGCACTCGGCGAGCACCTTCGCCGGGTGCTCGGCGTAGGTGAGCGTGTGAAACACCACCGCGACGTCGAAGCTGCACGCCGCGAAGGGGAGCGCGTGCGCGTCGGCGACGAGGGCCCGCGCCGCCGGGTGCCGGGCGAGGCGCTCGCGCGCGGCGTCGACCATGCGCGGGCTCGCGTCGACGCAGGTGAGCGAGCGGCAGTAGGGCACCAGGGCGCTCGCCGCCGCCCCGTCGCCGGAGCCCACGTCGAGCACGTCGCCGAGGCGCAGGAGCCCCGCGAGGCCCGCCGCGAACGACTGCCACGTGCGGCCCGGCGAGTAGTGCCGCTCCATCTCGCCCACGAAGGCCTCGGGGAGCGCGCCGCGGCGCTCGGCGTCGAGCTCGCGCAGGCGCCGCTGGTCGCGCGCGAGGGTCGCGTCGTCGCCCGCCGTGGCCTCGTCGAGCACGCCGCGCGCGGCCGCCGGGAGCGCCTCGGGGCACAGCTCGTAGAAGGCGTGCTGCCCCTCGCGCCGGTCGCGCACGAAGCCCGCCTCGCGCAGCCGCGCCAGGTGCGTCGACACGCGCGACTGCGAGATGCCCGTCACGCGCACCAGGTCGGTCACCGTGAGCTCGCGCTCGCGCAGGAGGACGCACAGCCGCAGCCGGCTCTCGTCGCCGAGGAGGTTCAGCGCGCCGACGTAGTGGGCGAGGTTCATATCTGTGTATCCCGATGCGCGGATGGATCTATCGCGCCGCGCCCGGGGCCTGTCAAGCGCCGCCGCGGCGCGCGCCGCGCTCAGACGAGGAGGGCGCGGCCCACGAGGCCCACGGAGCGGTCGAGCGTGGCGGCGTAGGCGCCCTCGAGGGCGGTGCCGCGGAGGGTCCAGAGCACGAGCGACTGCGTCCACGCGGCGTCGCGGGCGCGTGCGATGCTCCAGATGGCGGTGCGGTCGTCGACGTCGCCGAGGGCCGCGTCGATGGCGGCGAGGGAGCCCTCGACGAAGCGGCGCTTCACGCCCGCCTCGGTGTCGGCGAGCACGCGGTTGATGGCGAGAAAGTCGCGGTGCCGCGCCGAGTCCGACGCCACGGCGCCGCCGAGCTCGCGGGCGGTGAGCACCACGGCGCGCGCGAGGTCGTAGTTGATGTGCGCGTTCATGCCCGCGAGGGCGAAGCGCAGCGGGTGCATGGGCCTGCGGGCGCGGGCCTCGAAGAGGGCGTCCCACGCGCGCGGACCGCTGCCCCGCGCGGCCAGCTCGCGGCGCAGGGCGTCGAAGTAGAGCCCGGCGAACACGACGTCGAGGCGCTCCATGAACGCCGGGTCTTCGAAGCGCGAGGCGTCGAGGGCGGAGCCCACCTGCCGCGTCGTCTCGAGGTACAGGCGATTGAAGCAACCGACGCCGTCGGCGCGGTCGAGGCGCTGATCGATGGCCTCCATCGTCGCGATCACCTCGGCCACGGTGCGCGCGCGCACCCCCAGGAGCTCGAAGAGCCCTCCCGTCGAGTCGTCCATAGGGCCGCGAAGGTACCGCAAGCGGGCGCGCGCGGTGACACTTCGGGGCTGACACCGCCGCGCCGTGTCGGCACTCTCGCGGCCGATGAACGAGCACGCCGAGGTCGACGTTCTGGTGGTGGGCGCGGGGCCGACGGGCCTCACGCTCGCGAACGAGCTCCTGCGCCACGGGCTCACCGTGCGGCTCGTCGACGAGGCCGACGCGCCGTCGTCGGGGGCGCGGGCCGTCACGGTGCACGGCCGCACCCTGGCGGCGCTGCGCGACCTCGGCCTCGCCGACGCGCTGATCGCAAAGGGCCAGAAGCTCCGCGGGGTCACCGCGTGGTCGAGCGGCAGCGCCATCGTGCGCGCCGATTTCGACGAGCTCGAGGCCGACCACCCGTACGTGCTCGCGGTCGCGCAGGGCGACGCCGAGGCGGTGCTCACCGACGCGCTCACGCAGCGCGGCGGCGCCGTCGAGCGCGCGACGCGGC
>CAISKJ010001778.1 GCA_903885885.1 uncultured delta proteobacterium | reverse complement strand
CGCGACGGCACCTCCCTCGACGGCCGCGGGACGCTCATCGCCGACCTCGACTCGCCGGTGTTTCTCTTCCACCCGATGCTCTTCGCCGCCGACGCGGGCGCCTTCGCGTGGATCGACGTCAACCGCGACGGCGCCCCCACCCCCGGCGTCGACGCCGTCGACCTCGACCGCGACGGCGCCGCGAGCGACGGCGAGGTGATGTCGCTGCTCGCCGGGCGCGCCTTCGACCGCAGCGGCGGGTCCCTCGGAGCAGCCCCGAGCGCGCTGCGCCCCAATCAAGACTGGCTCTACCTCGACGCCAACGGCAACCGCCAGCGCGACTACGGCGCCACCTTCGACGAGGGCACGCCCGCGTACGGCGAGCCCATCTTCGTGGCCGACGACGCCGACGGCGACGGCCGCCTCGACCCCACCGAGCGCGTGCTGCGCCTCGGCACCTCGAAGATCCGCAGGACGCTCTCCGACGTGGAGCTCGTGCGCGGCGACGCCGAGGCGGGCCTCGTGCGCTACGACATCGACAGCACCCCCGCGCGCGTCGCGGCGCTCGGCCACGCGACGGGCGTGGCGGGCATTCTCGTGGGCGGCGTGCCGGGCGTCTCGCGGTGGCTCGGCCTCGCGCCCGGGGCCGAGCTCCTCGAGGCCGACACGCGCCGTTCGGGCGACATGACCGGCACCACCGGGGCGATCCAGTGGGCCATCGATCAGGGCGCGCAGGTGATTCTCACCGAGTACGCGCCCTACGCCTCCGTAACCCTCGACGGCTCGTCGGAAGAAGAGCTCCTCCTCGACGCCGCGCTGGCCGAGAACGTCGTGCCCGTAAGCCCCGCGGGCAACCTCGCCACGGGCTTCAAGCACCGCACGGTGTCGCTCTCCGCGGGCGAGAACACCGTCGACCTGCGCGTCGACCCGCGCAGCCCCGTCGGCCGCCTCTTGCAGCTCTCGGTGCACCACCGCGCCACCGCGCGCGCCGTCACCTACGCCCTCACGCTCCCGTCGGGTCGCCGCGTCGACCTCCCCACGACCCCGCGCGGAACGAGCCTCGGCGACGGCCACACCGTGTACACCACGGCCCGCACCACACCCCGCGGCACCGTCGAGCGCTTCTTCGTCATCACCCTGTCGGCCAGCGCCACCACGGGCCCCTACCAGCTCCACGCCACCGTCGACGCGGGCCCCGCCGTGGCCGCCGACCTCTACGCGGGCGACGACCGCAGCACGTGGGCGGGGGGCTTCGTGTTCACCGAAAACTCTCCGACGCGCACGCTGTGTCACCCCGCCACGAGCGACGACACCCTCGCCGTCGCGGCCTACACCCTCTACAGCGACCGCGCCCACGGAGGCTCCAGCGCGGAGGGCGAGCGCGCCGCGTACTCGTCGCAGGGCCCGCGCTTCGACGGCGACGACGGGCTCGACATCGCCGCGCCCGACAACCCCATGAGCACCACCGTGCCCACGGAGGCGGGCGTCCCCTACGGCGCCTTCGAGCCCTTCGGCGGAACGTCCGGCGCCGGCCCCCACGTCGCCGCGGCGGCGTCGCTCCTGCGGCAGCTCTTTCCCGACGAGCGCGCCGCTGCGCTGCGCGCGCGCATCGTGTCGCACGCGCGCCGCGACCGCTTCGCCACCGCGAACAACGCGGCCCTCTACGGCGCGGGCAAGCTCGACCTCGCCGCCGCCGCGGAGCTCACCCTCGCGGCGGGCGCGGCCCCCGTCGTGCGCCTCGAAGCCCCCGCCCAGTCGATGGTCGGCGGCGCCGCGACGCTCCGCGTGGTGGCGACCGACGACGAGGCGCCGGGCGCCCTGCGCGCGCGCTGGGACACCGACTACGACGGCGCCCCCGACACCGACTGGGTGGGCCTCGAGGCCCTCTCCCTCGCGACACCGGCGCTGGGCTCCGTGAGCGTGCGCGTCGAGGTGCGCGACGGTCAGGGCAACGTGCGCGGTGACACCGCCCGCATCGAGGTGGTGGCCATGCTCCCGCCGCCGCCGCCGCCCGACGCGGGCCCCGTCACACAAGCCGCGACGGGCGACGAGGGCTGCGGCTGCGCCGCCCCCGGACGCGCCCCGCGACGCCTCCCCGCCTCCCTCGTCGTCGCGCTCCTCGCGGCCTGCGCGCGCCGACGACGCGCGGCGAAGCCGCGCCTGAGACACCGTCGCATACAGGGACTACACCCGGGTTGTGTTGTACCGATCGGGCACGGTGCGTTAGCTTGGCGCCGCATAGGATGTTTATGAGTCGACGCGCGCCCAAGGGTCTTGTGTTCTGTGTGTGCGTCGCGGTGACGGCGCTCTCGTCGACGGCGGCGGCGCAGCCGCGTCGCGACCCGTCCGACGCGCTCGTGCAGCGGGGCCTCGACCTGCGGCGCCGCGGGCAAGACGAGGCCGCGTACAACACCTTCGAAGAGGCGTGGAACCTCTCGCGCTCGCCCCGCGCCCGCGCGCAGATGGGCCTCGCGGCGCAGGCGTTGGGCCGCTGGTCGAGCGCCGACCAGTTTCTCCGCGAGGCGCTCGCGGTCGCGACCGACCCCTGGGTCACCGAGCGCCGCGCCGTGCTCGAGCGCTCGCTCGAAGACATCGACGCGCACCTCGGCTCGCTCGAGGTGCGCTGCAACGTCGAGGGCGCCGAGGTGCGCATCGACGGCGTGCTCATGGGCACCACGCCCCTGCCCGCGGCCCTGCGCCTGCCCGCCGGCACCGTGGCGGTGCAGCTCCGCGCGCCGGGTCGCCTCGAGGTGATGCGTCAGGCCGTCGTAACGCTGGGCGGGGCCACGCGCGAGCAGATCGACATGGTGCCCCTCGGCACGCCCCCGGGCGCCCCGTCGCACACGCCGCCCGTCGTTACGCCGCCCGTCGTTGCGCCGCCCGTCGTTGCGCCGCCCGTCGTTGCGCCGCCGGTCGTTACGCCGCCCGTCGTTACGCCGCCGTCGTCGAGCGCCTCGACGCAGCGCGCCCTCGCGTGGACGGCGGGGGGCGTCGCG
>CAISKJ010001777.1 GCA_903885885.1 uncultured delta proteobacterium | reverse complement strand
CGGCGTGGCGGGCCGCGCCGCGGCGGTCGACGAGGGCCACGCGGTCGCCGCCGCGGAGGCGCTCGGCGCGCTGCGCCGCGAGGGGGAGCGCGTAGCCCCACTCGACCCAGAGGCTGCCGTCGTCGGCGCGGGCGTACGCGACGACGCCCTCGGCGGGCTCCTCGCGGGCGCGCATGAGGAGGTACATCGGCGCGTTGACCACCCGCAGGAGCATGACGCGCGCGCCGTCGGCGTCGGTGATCTCGGCCACCGAGGCGTCGTCGCGGCCGAGGGCCAGCAGGCGATCGAGCGTGCGGTGCGCGCCGCCGTCGGCCATCGGGGCGTAGAAGATCACCTCGTCAACGGGGCGGTCGCCGCGCGTTCGCACCGGCGGGAGCACTTCGAAGAGCGTGCGCTCCGGCCCACCCTCCGCGCGGTCGCCGTCGAGGGGCGCCACGTCGAGGCCGCGCGCGCGCAGGGCGTCGGCGAGGGCGTCGGTGAGGGCGGCGCTCACGATCACGCGCCGCGCGGGGGCCGTCGACGCGTGCGCGCGCCACGGCGCGTCGACGAGCGCGGGCGACGCCTCGGCGATCGTGTGCAGCGTCGCGAGGTCGCGCTCGGTGTCCGTGAGGCGTATTCCGTAGGTCATCGCAGGGGGAGCCCTTCGGGGGCCGCGGCCGTGTGAGGGGGCGCGGAGCATGACATACACCCGCCCCCGGATCATCCGCGTCGCCCGCTGCGCGCGCTCATGTTCTCGCCGATGTGCGACGTTGGTAGAGGCAGCGGGGCGCAATTCACCTTAGCCTCGCGCCGAGCGCGCATCATGACCCCCTTGCAATGGCCCGCCGAGTTCTCGCTACGCGACTGGTTTCTCCCCGCGGAGTTACGCACCCCCTCCGACGCGCTCGAGGCGCCCGGGGCTCGTTGGGCCGAGCGCCGCCGCACGCAGCGCTTCATCGCGCTCTTGCTGGTGATCGTCGCGGCCACGGCGCTCTCGTCGCTCGCGCAGCTCGCGCAGGCCTTGTGGCACTCGGGCCTCGCGGCCGCCGCGGCCGTTCTGGGCGTGGTGGGCACGCTCTTCTCGGTGCGCCGCGGGGCCTCCGTCGAGCGCGTGGGGGCGCTGTTCTTGTGCGCGCTCTCGGTGCTGGCGTCGGTGCTCGCGATGCTCGCGGGCACGCACGGCGTGATCTCGCTCTTCTGGATCGCGCTGGCCCCCACGCTGGCCCTCTCGATCGCCGGCCCCCGCGCGGCGCGCGTGGTGTTCGTGTTCACGACGGCGCTCATCACCGCGTCGCTGTGGGTGATGTACCGCGGCCTCGTCGAGCCGCGCATCGACGTGAGCCACGAGCCCGGCGCGCACATCGTCTCGATGCTCGGCGCGATGGCCACCTACTACGCCCTCTCGCGCGCCTACGAGCGCGAGAGCGAGGCCAGCATCGCCGAGCTCGAGCGCAACAACGTGGCGCTCACCGAGGCCCGCGTCGCGGCCGAGGCGGCCAACCGCGCCAAGGGGGCCTTCCTCGCGGCGATGAGCCACGAGATTCGCACCCCCATGAACGGCGTGCTCGGCATGACGTCGGTGATGCTCGCGTCCGAGCTCCCGCCGAGCGTGCGCGAGGGCCTGGTCACCATCAAGCAGAGCGGCGACACGCTCATGGCGCTGCTCAACGACCTCCTCGACCTGTCGCGCATCGAGTCGGGGCGCCTCGAGATCGAGCAGTGCCCCGTCGACGTGGCCGCCGAGGTGCACACCGTCATGACGCTCCTCGCGCCCTTCGCGCTGGAGCGCAACAACCGCCTCGCGGTGCGCATCGACGACGGCGTCGCCCGCTACGTGGTGGGCGACCCGCTGCGCGTGCGCCAGGTGCTGCTCAACCTGGTGTCCAACGGGCTCAAATTCACCCGCGACGGCGCCGTGACCGTGCGCGTGAGCCCCGACGGCGAGCGCCTGCGCTTCGACGTCGAAGACACGGGCATCGGCATCCCCGCCGAGGTGCTCCCCGCGCTGTTTACGCCCTTCAAGCAGGCCGACGCGTCGACCACGCGGCGCTTCGGCGGCTCGGGCCTGGGCCTCGCCATCGTGCGTCAGCTCGTCGACGCGATGGGCGGCCACATCTCCGTCGCGAGCGCCCAGGGCGCGGGGAGCACCTTCACCGTGTACCTCCCCGCGCGCCCCTGCGAAGCGCCCGTCGCGCTGGCCCTCGAGTCGGTGCCGCCGGCGCTCCGCCCGCTGCAGGTGCTCGTCGCCGAAGACAACGCCATCAACCAGAAGGTGGCCACGCTGCTCCTCCAGCGCCTCGGGCACGAGGTCACCGTGGCCGACAACGGGCGCCGCGCCCTCGACGCGCTCTCCGTCGGCCGCTTCGACCTCGTGCTCATGGACTGCCACATGCCCGAGATGGACGGCTTCGACGCCACCCGCGCCATGCGCCTGCGCGGCGACCGCACGCCCGTCGTGGCCCTCACGGCCGCGTCGCTCCCCGAGGAGCGCCAGCGCTGCTTCGCCTCGGGCATGGCCGACGTGCTGCTCAAGCCCATCAACCGCAGCGACCTCACGCGCGTGCTGGCCCGCTACGGCGCCCGCGCCGCCGTCGAGTCGCCGACGCCCTAACCCTTCGCCTTCGCCGCCTCGCGCTGGCGCTCGGTCTCGCGCGCGAGCTCGCCCTCGATCACGGCGCCGCTCTTCTGCACGCGCTCGACGCGAATCTCGCCCACGTCGTCGCCGAGGGGCACGCCGAGGAGCTGCTCGGCCAGCGCGCGGTGATCCTTCTCGTGCTCGTGGGGCAGCGCGTCGGCGTCGCTCTCGTACCCGATAATAAGCTCGCGCTTGCCCGTCGCGGGGTTGTGCCGAAACCTGATCGTCACCTCGGCCATCGCGCTCAGCCCTCTTTCTTCACAAACGTGCGAATGGTGGTCGCGTCGAGCACCTTGCGCTCGAGCAGCAGGGTGTACAGCGCCTCGAGCAGCGGGCGGTTGCCTTCGAGCAGCGCCTTGCACCGAAGCGACTCCTCGCGGAGCACGAGGTCGATCTCGTCGTCGACGCGCTGCCGCCGGGCCTCGCCGACGCCGCCGCCGCGGTCCTCGCGGCGCATCTCGTCTTCGAGCATCACGCGGGCGCCGAGCGAGCGGCCCATGCCGTACTGCTCGACCATGGCGCGGGCGATCGTGTTGGCCTGCTGCAGGTCGCTCCACGCGCCCACCGAGGCCTCGCCGAGCACCAGGCGTTCGGCGGCCTGCCCGCCGAGGCCCACGCAGATGTCGGCGCGCATCTCGTCTTCGGTGGTCACGTAGGGCTTCGCGCGCGCGGCGCGGAGCACGTACCCGAGGGCGCCCTCCTGGTCTTGCGAGATGCAGATGCGCTCGGGCGGTGTGGCCTTCGGGAGCAGCATGGCCACCAGGGCGTGACCGGCCTCGTGAATGGCGATCACGCGCTCCTCTTCGGGCGAGAGCACCACGGGGCGCCGCGTCTTGCGCTGCAGGGCCTTGTCGACGTCGTCGGTGGTGAACTCCGTGGCGCCCGTGCGAAGCTGTTGTCGCTTGAGGGCGCGGCACACGGAGTACAAATGGTCTCCCGAGAAGGGGATGTTCTTCTCGCGGTCGGCCATGCCCTCGGTGCGTCGCACGAGGTGCTTCACGAGCTCTTCCGAGAGGCCGAGCGAAAACTTCTTGTCGTAGATCTTGATGATCTCGGCGCG
>CAISKJ010001776.1 GCA_903885885.1 uncultured delta proteobacterium | reverse complement strand
GCCACCTCGGAGCACGACGCGGTCGTGCGCGAGCTCGTGCTCGCCACCACGCTCACCCTGCTGCTCTGCTGCCTCGCGGTGTACGGGCTCTTCCGCCGCGCGCGCGCCCTCGCGCAGATCGGCGCCACGCTCGCGGTGCCCGTGCTCGTCACCTTCGCCTTCGCGCGCGTCGCCGTGGGGCACCTCAACACCTCGACGGCCTTCCTCGGGAGCATCATCGTCGGCAACGGGGTCAACCCCGGCATCGTGTGGCTCGCGCGCTACTTCGAAGAGCGCCGCGGCGGCGCCCACCTCCGCGACGCCATCGCCACCGCCCACGCCCACACCTGGGCCGGAACCCTCGCGGCCTCGTGCGCGGCCTCCCTCGCCTACGGCTCCCTCGCGCTCACCGACTTCCGCGGCTTCCGCGACTTCGGCATCATCGGCGGCGTCGGCATGCTCGTGTGCTGGGCGCTCACCGTCGCGCTGCTGCCCGCGACCACCGCCGCGTGGGAGTCCGTGCGCCCCCTGCGACTCACGTCCCACGCGTCGCCGGCGCCCTACGCCACGGCCTTCGCGCGCCTCACGCGACGGAGCCCCCGCGCGGCCCTCGGCGCGTGCGTCGCCCTCGCCCTCGCGGGATCGTTCGCGGCCGCCGTGGCCCTCGCGGGCGACCCGCTGGAGTACGACTTTCGCAAGCTCATGTCGGTGCGCGCCACCTCGGCGCGCGCGAGCTACCTCAACGGCCTCGTGAGCGACACCGTGGGGCGCACGGGCTCGGGCAACGCCATCGCGCTGCTCACCGAGCGGGCCTCCGACGTGGCCCCGCTGCGTGCGGCGCTCGAGCGGCGGCGCGCGGCCCCCGGCGGCGCACCGTACGGCCCCGTGCGCACCCTCGACGACCTGTTGCCCGACGACCAGACCGCCAAGCGCGCGCTCCTCGCCGACGTGCGCCGTCTGCTCCTCGAGGTGCGCCCGCAGGTCGCGCCGGACCTCCAACGTCGCATCGACGCGAACCTCCCGCCCGCGGTCCCGCGGGCCCTCACCGTCGACGCGCTGCCCGCCTCCGTCGCGGCCCTCTTCAGCGAGCGCGACGGAACACGCGGCCGCATGCTCTTCGTCGAGGAGCGCCCCGACGCCTCGACCTGGGACGGCCGCTACCTCGTCGCCTGGGCCCGCGCGATCCGCGCCGTGCGCACCCCCGACGGCCGCGCGCCCCTCGTCGTCGGGAGGGCGCCCATCTTCGCCGACATGATCTCGGCCATCAGGCGCGACGGGCCCCGCGCCGTGCTCGCCTCCCTCGCGGCCACGGTGCTCCTCGTGGCGGTTGCGTTCCGCCGCGCGCGCCCGCGGGCGCTCACCCTGGCCGCGCTCGCCATCGGCGTCGCATGGATGGGCGGCGCCCTCACGGTGCTGCACATCCGGCTCAACTTCTTGAACTTCGTGGCCCTGCCGATCACCTTCGGCATCGGCGCCGACTACGCCATCAACGTCACGCGCCGCTACGTCATCGAGCGCGCGGCCCGCACGGGGCGCGACGAGGCCCTGCGCCGAACGGTGACCGAGACCGGCAGCGCCCTCGTGGTGTGCTCGCTCACCACCGTCTTCGGCTACGGGTCGCTGCTGATGAGCGCCAACCGCGCGCTCAACTCCTTCGGCATCGCCGCGGCGCTCGGCGAGGTCGCGTGCCTCCTCGCCGCGATGATCGCGCTGCCCGCCATGCTCGCCGCGCGGCGCGACGTCCGACGTTGAGACACCGCGAAGGCCTCGGGTAAACCCCCATTTCGCCGGGCATCGCTACAGTCTTTTCGCACCTCGCCGATCAACTGGACATGAGCGCACGACGCCCCCAACCGCACGATGAAACGCCTTCTGCGAAGGGAAGCGCCGCGCAGCCCTCGCACGATCCCCACCGTCGGTCCGGCATCTGGTTTCCGCAGACGCAGTCGCTCGCGCCGGCCAACGGCGACGGCCACGAGGAGCAGGCCGCGCACGGCGTGGTGGCCCAGCGCGAGGGCCTCTGGATGGCCGGCCCCGACGGCATCCTGGTGAGCCTCCGCACGCGCACGACCCTCGCGCGCCTGCTGCGCAGCCTCGGCGAGGCGCGCGTCGCGACGCCCGGCGTGTCGCGCGCGCCGGGCGACCTCATCGCCGACGTGTGGCCCGGCGAGAAGATCATCCCGAAGGCCGCGCGCAACCGCCTCCACGTCGCGATCCGCACGCTGCGGGTTATGGGCCTCGAGCGCGTGCTCCGCTCCGACGAGGACGGCTACCACCTCGACCCGAGGGTGGCCTTCACCTTCGTGAGCGATCCGTAGCCGCGCCTCGTCGAAGCGCGCGCTCTCAGCAGGGGATGCAGATCACGGCGCTGCCGAGCATGTGAATGTCGTACTGCCCGTTGTCACACATCGGGCGGCACTCCCACACCTCGGACTCGAACGCGTAGTGCGG
>CAISKJ010001775.1 GCA_903885885.1 uncultured delta proteobacterium | reverse complement strand
CGACCGCCGCGCGTAGCCCCCGGGTCTCGATCGAGGAGTACCTCGCGATGGAGGCCGCCGCGACCGAGAAGCACATTCTCTGGGACGGTGAGGTCTTCTCCGTCGAGGCGATGTCGGGAGGCACCTTCGACCACAACACCATCTGCGCCAACGTGATCGCAGCGTTTCACGCATCGCTCCGCGGCAGTCGGTGCCGCGTGGTGACGTCGGACCAGAAGGTGTGGGTGCCGCGCAAGAAGGGCTTCGTGTACCCCGACGCCACGGTGCTCTGCGGTCGCGCCGAGCCGTACACAAACACCACCGACGTGCTCGTGAACCCGGTGCTCATCGTCGAGGTGCTCTCCGAGGGAACGGAGCGCTTCGACCGCGGCGAGAAGTTCGAAGGCTACCGATCGATCGAGACGCTGCGTCACTACGTGATGGTGTCGTCGCGGAGCCCGCTCGTAGAGCACTACGAGCGCGCCGACGGGGGCTGGATGCTGCGCGCCTACGGCCCCGACGACGTGGTGCCGCTGCGCGCGCCCGACGCCACGCTCGTCGTGAACGATCTCTACGCGATGGCCCTCGACGACGACAGCGCGTGACCCCCATCGCTCACTGCGGGCGGTAGCGCAGCACCTTCGCGGGCACGCCCGCCACCACCGCGTAGGGCGGCACGTCGCTCGTCACCACGGCGCCTGCACCCACGATCGCCCCGCGGCCCACGGTGACGCCCGGAAGCACCACGGAGTTCACCCCGAGGTCGACGTCGTCTTCGATGACCACGGCGCCCATCTCGATGGGCGAGAAGAGCACGGGCACCTCGCGGCCCGCCTCGGTGTGCACCGACGTGATGATCTTCACCCCCGGCCCGATGCCCACGCGCGCGCCGATGGTGAGCCCGCCGGCGGCGTGAAAGAAGCACTGCTGGCCGATCCACGTCTGGTCGCCGATGCGCATCTCGTTGCGGTAGTAGCCCTTTAAAATAGCCTGATGGCCCACGTACACGTTGCGCCCCAGGGTGATGTTCTCGGGGTGAAACACCATCACCCCGGGTTCGAACACGCAGTCGTCGCCGAGGGCGCGAAACTGCTCGGGGGTGAAGGTTCCGGTGCCGTGGCTGCGGTGAAGCTTCTCGGTGCTCATGGGTCTTCGGACGGCGTGTAGAGGGTGGCGCGCGCGCGCAGCGCCTCGGCCACGTCGGCGCGGCCGGTGGAGGCTGCGAGGCCCGCGAGCGCCATCCAGGTGCGGGCGTACTCGGATTGTGCCGCCGACTGCCACGGCGGCAACGGTACCCGCGACGGCTGCAATCGGTAGCGACGAAACAGCACGTCGTTGGTGGCGATGAGCGCGTCGGGCGGCGGGAGGCGCGCGCCCCGCGGCAGCACGCGGATCACCGTGCCGTAGGGGAAGGTCGGCAGCGCGCGCGGGATCGACTGCGTGAACACGTCGGTGAGGTACACCGGGCGCCCCGTGGCGAGCGCCGTCTCGGCCACCTGAACGGTCGGCACCGACGGCCCCTGGGGGAACGGGAAAGGCCTTTGCAGAAGCCCCTCGACGCGCCTGCGATAGTGCGCCATGGGGATGAGCTGGGGGTCGATGAAGAGCACGTCGCGGCGCCGCCCGAGGGCGAGCTGCACGTAGGGGAAGCCCAGCGTGCGATGGTCGCCGGTGCCCAACACGATGGCCCCGACGGGGAGCGTGTCGAGCGTGTCGAGGAGGTAGCGCTCGACGGTGTCGTGGTGGTCGTCGCGCACCTCGGGGAGCGAGAGCGCGAGCCCCGCGGCCGACACCGCCACGATGAGCACCCCCTGCGCCTGCGCCCCGAGCGGAGCGCGCTCGGAGAGCAGGTCGAAGCCGCGCGCGGACATCAACGCGAGCAGCGCTTCGGGCATGAGGTGGAAGCGCTCGACCACGGCCGCGCCGACGCCCGTAGGGTCGATGTTGAAGCGCGCCATGAAGACGGGCCCGGTGAGCGCGAGCGCGGCGCCGTAGACCGTGCGCGCGGCGGTGCGGGCGCGGTCACCCTCTTCGCGGGCGAGCGCGAAGAAGCCTACGAACCCGAGCACCGCCGGCAGCACGCGCAGGTCGGCGAGCACGTTGCGCGTGAGGAACCACAGCGCGGCCCCCGCGTCGGGCCTGCGACCTGAGGCCGAGAGGTTGAAGGTACCAAAGTCATAGCGCAGCGCGTGGCGCGCGAGGCCCGCGAGGGAGGCCGTGGCGCCCCACACGAGGCGCCCTTCGGGGTGCAACGCGGAGGCGTAGAGCTGCGCGTAGGTGGCGAGGCCCGGGGCGAGGGCGAGCGCGGCGAGGGCGAGCGTGCGGGCGCGGCGCGGGCTCTCGCGCAGGCCCACGAGGAGGCCGTAGAGGCCGATGGGGGCGAGGAGGGCGGACGAGAGGTGGTTGGCCAGCGCGGCGCCGGCGGCGAGGCCGAGGAGGGCGGCGCGGCGCGTTCCGCGGGCGGGCGCGTCGGGGCCCGCGAGGCCCGCGATGGTGAGGGCGAGCGCGGTGTTGAGCGCGAAGACCTCGGCGTGCGTCGCGAGGCGCCACGGGAGCGATGCGAAGGCGAAGGTGCCGAGGGCGAAGAGGGCGCCGCGGCGCGAGGCTCCCCACGCGCGGGCGGCGAAGAGGAAGGCGGCCGCGCCGAGGGCGCCGAGGAGGGCCGTGGCGAGCGCGGCGCCGTGGGCGGGTGACGAAGCGGGGAGCCAGGACCACGCGCGGAGCCAGAGCACGTAGAGGGGATAGCCCGACGGGTGCGCGACGCCGCCGACGGCGAAGAGGGTGGCGAACTCGCCGTTGTCGCCGCCGAGCACGGCGCGCGCGCAGGTGGCGAGGTACACGACGCCCACGGTGGCGGCGGCGCAGGGGAGCGTCCACCGCGGGGCGTCGGAGGTCACGGGGCCTTCGCGCTGCGGGCGAGGCAGCGGGCGTACACGTCGGCGCGCTTGAGCCCGAGGGCGCGGGCCACCTCGCGGGCCGCGTCGCTGGGCTTCATGCCCGCCGCGAGGGCCGAGTCGAGGGCGCGCTCGACCTCGTCGCGGGCCTCCTCGTCGCTCGCGGGGAGCTCTTCGGGCGCGCCTTCGAGCACCACGGTGACCTCGCCGCGGATGCCCTCGTTCGCGCGCGCCACGAGGGCCGGGAGCGCGCCGCGGATGCACTCCTCGTGAAACTTGGTGAGCTCGCGGGTGATGGCCGCGCGGCGCGTGGGCGCGCAGAGCGGCGCGAGCTCGGCGAGGGTGTCGGCGGTGCGCTCGGGGCTCTCGAAGAACACCGTGGGGAGCGGGTCGCGCGCCATGGCCGAGAGCGTGGCGCGGCGCGCGAGGCCGTCGCGGGGCACGAAGCCCACGAAGCGAAACCCGCCGCCGCCGAGGCCCGAGAGCACCAGCGCGACGAGCACCGCGCTCGGCCCGGGGAGCGCCTCGACGACGAGCCCGGCGTCGGCGGCCGCGCGCACGAGGAGGGCGCCGGGGTCGCTCACGAGGGGCGTGCCCGCGTCGGAGACGAGCGCGAAGCGGCGGCCCTCGCGCATGGCGGCGACGAGGGCGTCGATGCGGTCGCGCACCACGTGGTCGTCGAGGCGCGAGAGGGGCTTCTCGATGTGGTGGGCGCGCAGGAGCGAGAGGGTGTGGCGGGTGTCTTCGGCGAGCACCTCGTCGCACTCGCGGAGCACGCGCAGCGCGCGCAGGGTGACGTCTTCGAGGTTGCCGATGGGCGTGGCGACCACGAAGAGCGAGGCGCGCGGGCGCTCGGCCTCAGCCAAGGTCGATGGCCTCGCCGAGCTCGCTCTGGAGGTAGGCCTTGAGCTTGTCTTGCAGGCGCTTCTCGAGCTGGCGCACGCGCTCGCGCGAGATGCCGTAGCGGTCGCCGATCTCTTGCAGGGTGATGGGCTCGTCGGCCATGAGCCGGTCGCGAAAGATGGCGACGTCTTTGCCCGTGAGGGTCTTCTCGAAGGCCACGAGCTTCTCGCGCACCATGTCGTCGATCTCGGCGCCCGCGAGGGTCTCGTCGGCGCCCGCGCCGCCCGAGGGGAGCATCTCGACGCGCGAGAGCGCGCGGCCCTCGCTGTCGCCCACGGGCGCATCGAGGGACACGTCGTTGCCCGAGAGGCGACGGTCCATCTCGACGACTTCGTTTTCGGGCACGTCGAGGCGGCGTGCGAGCTCCGACGAGGTGGGGTCGACGCCCATCGCCGTGAGCCGCTGCTTCTCCTTGTTGAGGTTGAAGAAGAGCTTCCGCTGCGCCTGCGTGGTGCCCAGCTTCACCAACCGCCAGTTGTTGAGAATGAAGCGGAGGATGTACGCGCGGATCCACCACGCGGAGTACGAAGAGAGCTTCACGCCGCGGTAGGGGTCGTAGCGCTTGACCGCCTGCATGAGCCCGATGTTGCCCTCTTGAATGAGGTCCATGAGGTTCTTGTAGGCGCGGCGGTACTCGTACGCGATCTTCACCACGAGGCGCAGGTTGGCGGTGACCATGCGCGCCGCGGCCTTCACATCACCCGTCTGCGCGTAGCGGGTGGAGATCTCGTGCTCCTCTTCGGGGGTGAGCAGCGTGTGGCGCTGCACCTCGGAGAGGTACGCGGTGAAGGGGTCGTAGCGGTTGAGCTCGCGGCCCGAGCTGCGCGCGGAGGCGGCGACCACCTCGGCGGGCTCGACGTCGGGCAGGTCGTCGGCGAGCTCTCCGACGACGGCCTCTTCGTCGTCGCCCGACGCCTCGGCGGGCTCGTCGTCGCGGGAGGTGCGCGCGGGCTCGTCGAGCCCGGCGGCCTGACGCTTGCGCTCGTCTTCGGCTTCGGAGGTGCCGCGGGCGGCGCGCTTCTTGGGCGCGCTGGCGCGAGGCTTCGGTGCGGTGGGGGTAGTGGCCTTGCGAGGCAACGCGGACCTCTCAGTCGGAGTCACAGACGTTAGATCAACCTGCGGGCGGAATCGATTCGTTCGTGCGCAACTGCTCGCGTCTTCGAAGTGTTCCCCTTCGGTCAGAAGGTGAGGCCCATGCGCGCGGTGGCGAGGGCCTGCGTGCCCATGCAGTTGCCCGCCGCGTCGTCGAAGGCGTGACCCGGGAACATCACCGCGCCCTGCACGCCGCCCGTGAGCGCCACGCTGCCGGGGAGGGGGAAGCGCGCGTTGAGCCCGAGGTCGAGCTCGACGCCGAGGTCGCGCCGCGACGCATCGCCGCCGCGGTAGTTGCGCGCGGTGCCATAGAGCTGCACCGACACGGGGTCGACCCAGTCGGTGGTGGCGACGCCGATGACGGCGCCCGCGCGCACGTCGAAGTTGCGCCCGACGTTCACCCGCGCGGTGGGGTTGATGTACGCCGCGCCCGCGACGCCGCCCTGCGACGGGAGCAGGAACGCGCCGTTGGCGGGGCGCGCGGTGAGGGCGGGATCGGTCGCGATGGCCGCGCTGCGTGCGGTCTGCATCGCGATCACCTCGGGGAACATCAAGAGCCCCACGCGGTGCCCCGGGTTGAACGTGAAGCGCCGCTGGTCGCCGTCGACGGGGTTGCGGTCGCCCGAGGCGTAGCCCGCCTCGATGGCGATGCGGTAGCGGTCGTCGCGCTCGAGGCCGAACTCGGCCGCGCCGCCGAACTGGATCACCCGCTGGTCGCTGAAGTACTGCGTGCGCGCCACGTCGGTGTCGCCGTACGCGAAGGCGACCTCGGCGCCCGCGAACACGCGGCCCACGCGGTCGGGCATGGGCCACTCCCAGCGCGCGAACACGTCGCCGAGCACGGCCCACAGCGACGCCCCGTTGGCGAACGACACGTCGCGGTAGGTGGCCACTACGCCCACACGCTTGCGCTCGCAGTCGGCCCTGCACGCGTGGTCTTGCCAGAAGAACGACAGAACACCTTGCAGCGCGATGTCACCCTCGGTGAGCCGCACGAGGCGGTCGCGGTACACGAGGTCGCCCGCGACGGCGAGCACGTAGTTGCTGCTCGACCCGCCGGGGCGCGTGGCGACGGAGACGCGCTCGACGAGGTCGCCGTAGCGGTAGTCGTTGAAGACGCGCGCGTGGTCGCCGTCGTTGGCCACGATGCCGAGGCCGAGGTTGAAGGCCTGCTGCCCCGCGCGGATCACGCCGATGGGCGACACCCACTCGACGTAGGCCTGACGCAGATCGACGACGCCGTAGGGGAAGAGGTCGGTGCGCGGCTCGCGCGCGAGGCCGACGCCCTGCGCGGGCGCGTCGGGCACCACGGCGCGCGCCACGTCGAGGTGCACCACGAGCTTGAAGCGCGCGCCGATGGAGAGCTCGGGCCGCAGGCGCAGCCAGCTCTCGACGTACTGGTTCTGCCCGAGGTTCGGAGGCTGCGCCGACGGGGCGACGCCCGGCGTCGTGGCGAGCGCGTAGGTGCTGAACGCGGTGTACCGGAGCTGCAGCTCGCCCGGGATGCCGATGCGCAGGAGGGGCCCCTCCGGGGCCGGGGGCTGCGCAGGGGCCGTGGTCTGGCGCGCGGGCTGCGCGAGCGCGGCCGCAGGCGCCAGGGCGACGACGAGGGCGAGCGACGAGGGGAGGGAGGCGCGGCGCAACAAAACGCGCGGGACGGTACTCCCCGCGTCGCCGCGAGCACAAGGCTACAGCGCGGTGTGACCGTCGACGACGGCGTGCATCCACCCGTGGGGATCGGGCGCGTGGCCGTGCTGCAGGTCGAGGAGCGCCTTGCGGAGC
The DNA here is from genome assembly GCA_903885885.1 of uncultured delta proteobacterium. Classification (GTDB taxonomy): domain Bacteria; phylum Myxococcota_A; class Polyangia; order Polyangiales; genus CAISKJ01. The sequence goes on along the minus strand of CAISKJ010001775.1, from coordinate 1,892 downwards.
TTCGTGGCCACGGGGCCCGTCTCGCCGTTGTTCACCGCGAACTCACCGTGGCGCGACTTCACGCGGCCGATGGGGGTGATCACGGCGGCGGTGCCGCACGCGAAGGCCTCGGTCATGCGGCCGGCGCGCACGTCGGCCTCCCACTCGTCGACGGTGATCTTGCGCTCGATGGTGTCCCACCCGAAATCGCGCCCGAGCTGCAGGAGCGACTCGCGCGTGACGCCCGGGAGCAGCGTGCCCGTGAGCTCGGGGGTGACGAGCACGGTGCGGCCGCCCTCCTGGTAGGCGAACATGATGTTCATGCCGCCCATCTCTTCGATGTATTTGCGGTGCACGGCGTCGATCCACACGACCTGGTCGCAGCCCTCGGCGCGCGCGTTGGCCTGCGCCAGGTGGCTCGCGGCGTAGTTGCCTGCGAACTTGGCCGCGCCGGTGCCGCCGGGGGCGGCGCGCACGTACTCCTCGGAGATCCACACGGTGACGGGCTTGACCCCGGAGGGGAAGTAGTTGCCCGACGGCGACGCGATGAGCACGTAGAGGTACTTCTTCGACGGGCGCACGCCGAGCTGCGCGTCGGTGCCGATCATGAAGGGGCGGAGATAGAGGCTCTCGCCGGGCTTCGAGGGCACCCACGCGCGGTCTTGCCGGATGAGCGCGTCGGCCGAGGCCATGAAGAGGTCGGTCGGGAGCTCTGCCATCGCGAGGCGCCGCGCAGACGCGCGGAAGCGCTCGGCGTTGCGCTCGGCGCGGAACGTCTTGATGCCCCCGTCGGGCTGCCGGTACGCCTTGAAGCCCTCGAAGATCGCCTGACCGTAGTGGAGCACCGACGTGGCCGGGTCGAGCGACAGGGGCGCGTAGGGCTGGAGCGCGCCGCGGCCCCACCCGAACTCCTCTTCGTAGGGGATCACCACCATGTGCTCGGTGAACAACTGGCCGAAGCCCAGCGACTGGAGCCGCGCGTCGCGCTCGGCGGAGGCAATGGGGGTCGGCGTCGGGTGGAGGTCGAGGAGTGACGTCATGGCGGAGCGCTCTCTACCAGTTGACGGCGCCGACCGCGAGCCCCTCCCGAAGCTCCGCGGCAATGTGCCGCCGGAGAGGCCGAGGGCGCCCCCGGCGAACGCGCGGGTGACGCAGTCGCTTCGCCTCATGCGGGCCGTGCGCGTGTAGCCTCGACGCATGGCCAGCGTGCTCGGCAGGGTGCTCACGATCGGCGCGCTGGTGATCGGCGTGCCCGGGGCGTGCCTCGCCACGATGCTGTTCTACGGCAAGGCGCTGAGCGAGTCCGAGGTGGCCGAAGGGACGCTGCGCACGCCCGAAGAGATCCGCGCGCTGCGCGAGGAGGCCCACCGGCGCTTTCTCGCCATGCGCCCCGCCGAGCACATCGCGGCGGCGCGCGCCTCGATGGCGAGCGGCTACGACCCCGCTACGCGCTCCGGCGGCATGCTGGGCAACGCGCTGCTCCACCTCGAGGCCGTCGCCGCGGGCACCCCCGAAGCCGTCGAGGCCGACGGGTTGCGGGCCGAGATCGAGCGGCGGCGGGGCGCCCTCTACGACGAGGCCTCGCGGCGCCTCGGGGCGCAGCTCCGCGATGTGGACGCGGTGGCGCGTGCCGACGAGGCGCAGCGGCAGACGCGGCGCGCCGTGCTCGCCCACGCGCTCGACGAACTGTCGGGGCGCGGCCTCGGGTGCGTGCACGTGGGAGGCCCCACGCTGGCCGTGCTGCGCTTCGACGACGCGGGGTGCTCGCAGGCCTCGCTCGATCGCATCGTGCGCCCCGAGCACCTCGACGGGCTGCGCGCGTACGGGTTTCAGCGCGTGCGATGCCGCAACCGCCGCGGCCTGATCGCGCTCGTGCCCGGCGGCGGCGGCGGCGGTGGCGGTGGCGGCGGCGG
>CAISKJ010001774.1 GCA_903885885.1 uncultured delta proteobacterium | reverse complement strand
GTTGATCACCAGCGAGGGGATGAGCTCGGCGATGCCGCCGACGAAGACCGCGAGCGCGGTGAGCACGACGAAGACGGCGGCGCGGCCCTCGACGAGGCGGTGCCACGTGGGCTTGCCGTTCTGCTTCGAGAGCTGCAGCGCGATCACGCCGAACACCGCCACGAAGAGCGCGATGCCCGCCATGGTGATGCTGGCGATCTCGCTCATCACGGCGAGCGAGAGCACGAGCGCGGTGACCACCGCGGTGAGAATCACCGGCGGCCCGAAGGCCACCGTCGTCCACTTCACCTCGGTGGGGTCGGCGGGGAGCTCGACCACCTCGGCCTCGCCGTCGACGGCCTTGCCCGAGCGCGCGGTCACGACGAGGTTCCACACCATCATCAGGAAGCCGACGAGGTAGAGCGTGCCGCCCACGAGGCGCGTCCAGTACATGGGGCGCAGGGCGATGAGGGTCTCGACGAAGGTCGGGTACTGCAGCGTTCCCTGGTCGGTGACGGCGCGCCACATGAGGCCCTGGGTGATGCCGCCCACCCACATGGAGATCACGTAGAGAAGAATGCCCACCGTCGCGATCCAGAAGTGCGTGTCGGCCGCGCTCTTCGAGTGGAGCCTGGTTCCGTAGAGCCGCGGCACCATCCAATAGAACATGCCTGCGGCCATGAAGCCGTTCCACCCGAGGGCGCCCTCGTGCACGTGGCCGACGATCCAGTCGGTGTAGTGGGCGAGGCCGTTGACCGACTTGATCGAGAGGAGCGGGCCTTCAAAAGTGGCCATGCCGTAGAAGGTCACGCCGGCCACGAAGAACTTGAGCACGGGGTCGGTGCGCACCTTGTCCCAGGCGCCGCGGAGCGTGAGCAGGCCGTTGAGCATGCCGCCCCAGCTCGGGGCCCAGAGCATGACCGAGAAGATCATGCCGAGCGTCTGCGCCCACTCGGGGAGCGCGGTGTAGAGCAGGTGGTGCGGACCGGCCCAGATGTACACGAACACCAGGGCCCAGAAGTGAATCACCGAGAGGCGATACGAGTAGACGGGCCTCCCCGCGGCCTTCGGCAAGAAGTAGTACATGATGCCGAGGATGGGGGTCGTGAGGAAGAAGGCGACCGCGTTGTGGCCGTACCACCACTGCGTGAGCGCGTCTTGCACGCCGCCGAAGAGCGAGTAGCTCTTGAAGGGCCCCCACGGGATCGACAGGTTGTTGACGATGTAGAGCATCGCCACTGTGACGATCGTCGCGATGTAGAACCAGATCGCGACGTAGAGGTGCTTCTCGCGGCGCTTCGCGATGGTCCAGAACATGTTGACCGCGAAGACCACCCAGATGAGGGTGACCGCGATGTCGATGGGCCACTCGAGCTCCGCGTACTCCTTGCCCTGGGTGTACCCGAGCGGGAGCGAGATGGCGGCCGACGCGATGATGGCCTGCCATCCCCAGAAGTGGATGCGACCGAGGAGGTCGGACGCCATGCGCGTCTTCAAGAGACGCTGCGTGGAGTAGTAGATGCCCGCGAAGAGCATGTTGCCCACGAACGCGAAGATCACCGCGTTGGTGTGCAGCGGCCGAAGTCGCCCGAAGGTCAGCAGCGGCGCCACGTTCGCCCGGTGATCGGCGAGCTGCAGCGCGATGATCAACCCGACCAGCATGCCGACCACACCAAATACCATCGACGCCCACACGAACATGCGTGCGAGCCCGTCGTCGTACGTGATGCGAATCCGTGACGCTTCGGCCTCCCGATAGGGGGCCTTCTCGTTCTCGGTACTCATGACGTCCTACCTGCGTCCTCGGGGCGCTGCTCCACCGCAGGCAACCGGGGCGCGTCTTCTTGAATGGGAAAGAGGCAGAGGCGGTCGGAGTGCTGCCACGTGCGGTCGCGCAGGCTGCTGGTGAACAGCAGCAGGGCGCCCGACGCGAGCAGCAGCCCGAAGAGGCTGAGCATGATCACGATCTCCACAGGGACCTCTGGGGCGAGAGAGACGCGATCGTCGCGAGGATGATCGACAGGGAGGTGAGCGGCATGATCACCGCGCACAAGATGGGCGACATGAGCCCCGCGAAGCTCAGCGCCACGGTGCCCATGTTGTAGAGCGTGGCGACCGCGAGGTTGCGGCGGTTGACCGCCGCGAGGGCCCGCGAGGCGCGCAGCGCGAGGCGCACGGGACGGAGCCCCGGGCTCACGAACCACGCGTCGGTGCGCGCGGGCATGAAGGGACGATCGGCGGCGGGCGTGGCCGAACAGAAGGCCTTCTCCACGGCGGGGCCGTCGTTGATGCCGTCGCCGATCATCCACGTGTTGCGCTCGTCGTGGGCGACGATCCACGCGGCCTTGTCGTCGGGCGACGCGCCGCCGACGGCGTGGTCGTCGTCGATGCCGATGGCGGCGGCCATGGTGCGCACGCGCGACGCCTCGTCGCCGCTGAGCATCCACACGTCGAGGCCCGAGGCCCGCAGGCGGCCGATCTCGGCGCGCGCGTCGGGGCGGAGCACCTCGGCGGTCGAGAGCGTGGTGACGACGGCGCCGTCGCGCGCGAACACGAGGTCGGCGCGCGCGACGCCCGCGTCGGGGGCGGCCCAGTCGGCGCGGCCGAGGCGCCAGGTGCACCCCTCGGCGCTGAGCGCGAGGCCCGCGCCCGGCGTCTCGGTGACCGCGC
>CAISKJ010001773.1 GCA_903885885.1 uncultured delta proteobacterium | reverse complement strand
CCGACTGCTCGCCCATGCACCAGCGAATGGCGTCGACGGTGTTGCTCTTGCCGCAGCCGTTGGGGCCCACCACGGCCGTCACGTCGTGCTCGAAGGTGAGCACCGTTCGATCGACGAAGGACTTGAAGCCCTGCAGCTCGAGCTTGCGAATCTTCATTCGGGTGAGAGCCTCGCCAGAGGGGCCGTAGGGTGCCGCTCCGCGACGGGCACGCACGCTAGCAGAGGGCCGCGCGCTGTGTCACCAAGGCGACAAAACGTGACCTCGGACGCGCACGCCCGGCCACCGCGAGGGCTCACGGCCTGGAGGCCCCGCGGCGCGCTTCTTCGGCGCGCGCGGCTGCTGCGTCGACCGTCTCGGGCGCGCGCTCGGCCTCGTCGGGGACGCGCACCCCCGAGACCCACGAGGTCGGGGCCCGCACCTGCGGCGCGTACCGCTGCACGAGCTCGTGGAGCACCACGAGGTTCGGCGTCGCGGCCGAGAGCACCACGGGGTCGGGGCGCGAGTGCAGGTGCACGCGCAGGCCGAAGTTGTCGCGCTCGACCCCGCGCACGGCCGACCAGGGGATCCATCCGGCCACCTCGCCGCCCGCGCCGCGGAAGGGGTCGGCGATGCGCGACGCGCGCGCCGCGAGCTCGTGGTCGGCGAGCGGGCGCAGGCCCTGCGACGACAGCGCGACGCCGCGGCTTCGACGCGCGCCCCACCACGAGCGCACCGCCGGCAGCGCGAGCCCGCCGAAGAGCGCGCCGAAGAACACCGCGCCGCGGAGCCCGCGAATCATGTCGCCGAAGCCCGCACCGTTCGCGAAGCCCGCGATCGCCGCGGCGAGACCGCACAGTCCGAGAAACCCCAGGCCCGAGACCATGAGCCACGGAAACCGCGGCCGGTCGGCGAAGCGCACCTGCTCGCCGCGCGACATCTCGGCCCCGGCGCGGTCGGCCAGCGACGACACCAGCGCGTCGACGACGGGCGCGAGGAGCACCAGCTTGCGGTTCTCGACCACGACGGGCGCCGCGCCCTTCGCCTCCACGCGGAGCGTGGCGAGCGCGTCGGGCAAGAAGGTCGTGCGCGCGTCGTAGAGCATCACGTCGACGCGCTCGACCGCGGAGAAGGGCACGCGCGTCATGCGCGCCCCGCGGCCGTAGGCGAGGTGGTCGGCGAAGAGGTCGACGCGCGCGCGCCAGCGGCGCACCGCCGAGGCGAGCATCACGAGCGACAGGGCGATCACCGAGACCGCGCCCATCGACGGGCTCGCCTCTGCCCCGATGAGGCCCGCGATGGGCACGAAGACCAGCGCGAGGAGCGCGTGCGAGAGCACGATCATCGGACGGTTGTGGCGAGGCAGCGTCGTGATGGGCTGCGCCGCGTCGGTGTGTTGCATTCGACGGATCCCCCGGTGACCGGACCTCGTGCATCTATCGCGTTTGCGCCGTCGTGGCGAGCGTCGGCGCGCTCGATGGGATAGCCTCCGCGGCCTCCCACGATGCACCTTCGCACCCTCGCCGCGCTCTCGCTGCTCGCCGCGTGCACCACCACCGCGCGCGCCTCCCTCGT
>CAISKJ010001772.1 GCA_903885885.1 uncultured delta proteobacterium | reverse complement strand
GGCGACGGCCGCTGCGTCGGCGGGCGCGTCGGGCGCGACGGCGTCGGCCGCGTCGAGCGCGGCGGCGTCGGCGGCGGGCGCGAGGCCCTCACCGTCGGTGCAGGCGGCCGCCGAGGCGGCAGAGAGGAGACACCCGGCGATCAAGCGGCGCAGCACGACGCGGGAGAAGCCACCCAACGGCCGCCGCTGTCAAGAAGCCGATGCCCCCCGACGGCGCGCCTACACCCGCTTGAGCGAGAAGGTGCCGCGCTCGATCACCTGCGACAGGCCGATGGTCCACGTGCCGCGCATCGTGCCCGCGGCCTGGTCGAGCGCGCCCTCGTAGTCGACGAAGTGCTGCCCGTAGCGCTTGGTGAACGCGATCGCGTCGCCCGTGAGGGTGCCGTCGATGCGAAACGCGCCGATGCGGTCGGCGCCCGCGCCCCTGCACCTTGCCCGACGGGTGAAACGTCAGCGTGCAGCGCATGTCGCCCGACTGCTGCGCGCCCTTCCACGTGCCCTTCCAGGCGCTGCGCACGGGCTTCGGCTCTCCGTCGTTCATCGCGTCTCTCTATGCCCCCGCGAGGGCCCCACGGCAACGGCATCGCGCGTTACGCGACGGCCTTCTCGTCGTCGCGGAGGAGCAGCGTCACGGCGAGGCCCGCCAGGAGCAGCGCGGCCGCCACGAGCACCGCGATGCCCGGCATGTGCCCGCCGTCGCGCCCGTCGACGGACCACGCGAACACCGACGTGAAGAGCCCCGGCCCGATGAGCCCCGTCACGCCCTGGATGCTCGAGCTCGCGCCCTGCAGGCGCCCCTGCTCGCTCGGCCCCACGCGGCGGGTCATGAGCCCCTGCACGCCCGGCTGAATGAAGCCCGACAGCGCGAAGAAGGGAAGGCCCACCCAGTAGAGCGTCGCGGTCGGTGCGAGCGCGTAGATGGCGAAGCCCAGCGCGCCCGCCGCGAGCCCCAGGCGCAGCGCGCCGCGCTCGCCGAGGCGCTTCACCACCGGGCCCACGAGCGCGGCCTGCACCACGATGTTGGCGAGGCCCGTGGCGGCGAGGCTCACGCCCACGTCGCGGGGCGTCCAGTGGTAGCGGTAGCCCGTGTAGAGCACGAAGATGCTCGGCAGCACGTTGTGGGCGAGCTGAAAGAGAAACACCACCGCGCCCAGCACGGGGAGGCCCGGCGCGCTCGTCAACAGTCGCATGGCGCCGAAGGGGTTGGCGCGGCTCCACTGAAAGGGCATGCGCCGCTCGACGGGCAGCGACTCGGGCAGCACGAAGAGGCCGTACACCCCGTTGGCGAGCGCGAAGACCGCCGCGCACCAGAAGGGCAGCCGCGGAGAGATGTCGCCGAGCGCGCCGCCGATCGCGGGGCCGAGCACGAAGCCCACGCCCCACGCGGCGCCCATCATGCCGAAGGCCTTGGCGCGACCTGAGACGGGTGTCACATCGGCCACGTAGGCCGCCGCGGTGGAGAAGCTCGCCGCGGTGACGCCCGAGATGATGCGCCCCACCCACAGCCACCCGAGGCCCGGCGCGAGCGCCATGAGCACGTAGTCGAGCCCGAGGCCGAACACCGAGATGAGGATCACCGGGCGGCGCCCGTAGCGGTCGGAGAGGGCGCCGAGCACCGACGAGAAGACGAGCTGCATGAGGGCCCACGAGGTGCCAAAGAGGCCGACCCAGCGCGAGGCCTCGGCGGTGTCGCCGCCCACGAAGCCCTTCACGAGCGCGGGGAGCACCGGAATGATGAGGCCGAGGCTCATCACGTCGAGGAGCGCGGTGACGAAGATGAACCCCACCGCGGCCTTGCGCGTGCCCGTCGTGACCGAAGCGTCCATGGCGCCCGCCATGACACCGCGCGCGTCCGCGGCGCAAACTATCGTCACGAAGCCGCCGGGCGCTAACGCCGCCGCAGCACCGCGAGCGCGCCCTCGCGCGCCACGGGCTCCATCGCGTGGAGCTGCGCCACGTCGCCGGGCGCTGCCACCACGAGGTCGCCCGCGCGCAGGTGCACATCGCGGAGATCACGCGCCTTCCACCGCACGAAGCGCGACCCGTCGAAGTCGGTGAGCCCCTCGACGGTCGCGTCGCTCGTGAACACCCGCGCGCCCGGTCCGGCGTGCGCGCGCAGCGCCGCGGCCACCCTGCGCTCGACCACGAAGGCCGCCTCGGCGTGCCCGCGCAGCAACATCGCGCGCTTGCGCGTGCGCGCCTTCGCGAAGCCCGCGCCCACAAGCACCAGCGCGACGATCACCGCGGCGCGCGTCACGTCGGCGCGGCCGCGCGAGGCCCGACCCGCCAGGGCCGCGACGGGCACCGCGACGCCCGCCGCGAGCATCGTCGCGTACGCGGGGATCACGACCGTGAAGTGCCGCTCGAGGCCGAGGTTGCTGCGCGCGACCCACACCACGGTGATCAGCGCGAGGAGCGAGCCCATCACGACGGCCAGCGCCCGCGGCGCGCGCGCGACGAACCACGGCAGCCCCGCCGCCGCGAGCCACAGCCACGCGCGCACCGACAAGAACGGAACGGTGTACGGGTACCAGACCCACGGGTGCGCGAGCTTCTCGAGGGGCCGCGTGGCGAAGCCGAACTCGCGCCACACGCCCGCCACGTACGCCCGGTTCTCGCGCAGAAACCAGCACCACTCGCCGGTGCTCACACGGTGCAGCGCCACCCACGCGGCCACGGCGACGCCGGGCGCGAACCACACCACGGCGCTCCGCGCTCGCCGCTCTTCGCGCAGGCTCATCGCGAGAAACACCGGCAGCAGCGGCCACGCCTCGTAGCGCAACAGCGCCGCGAGCGAGAGCGCCACGGCGGCCCCCGCGTACCGTTGTCGTTGCCACGCGGCGACGGTCGCCAGCACGAGGAGCTGAAAGAACGCCTCGGGCTCGGCCGACGCGCCCGCCGAGAGGTTCTGCGGCCACAGGGCGTGCGCGGCGCCTGCCGCGAAGGGCATCACGGCCTCGGCCTCGGCGAGCCAGGGTGCCTTCGCCGGGCGCGCCGCGAGCCCGTCGCGCACCACCACGGCGAGCGCGAAGCTCGACGCGGCCGCGCACGCCACGCTGAAGAGGCGCACGGCGCGGAGGCCTCCGCCGAGGCTCGCGATCACGAGATCGACGAGCTGCCACAGCGGGAGCCACACCCAGTGCACGCGCAGGTCGCGCCACTCGCGCGCGAGGCGGTGGGCGATCTGCAGGTGGGCGTAGCCGTCGATGTCGGGGTCGGGGCCCGCGGCGATGAGCCCGAGGCGCAGCCCTGTGGCGCCCGCGACGACGAGGGCGAGGGCGATCCACCCGGCGTAGCGTCGCGCGACGCGCACCGGTCAGACGTCGATGTGGCGCAGCTTCATCTGCACGTCGCTCGACCAGTGGTTGGCGAACGCGCGCACGCACGTCGAGAGGTAGCGGTCGTACTCGTCGAAGATCTGATCGCCGTAGGTGGCGCGAATGTGCGCCTCGTGCTGGCGCATGCGGCGGAGCCACTCGGCGGTGGTCTTGCCGTAGTGGGTGCGGCGCGTCTCGAGCGTCACGATCTCCCAGTACGGGTTCACGGCCGCGACGAGCTCCTCGAGCCTGGGATTGAGGCCGCCCGGGAAGATCACATCGGCCGTGAACTTCAGGTCGGCGATGTCGGCGCGCGTGCGGGGCACGCGATTGCGCAAAATGGCTTGAAACCCGAAGCACGCGCCGGGCTTCACCCACTGCGCGGTCTTGCGAAAGTACTCGCGGTAGATGTCGATCGCCTTGCCCTGGTTGGCCTGCTCGGGCGAGCAGAGGTGGTCGATCATCTCGATGGAGACGAGGGCGTCGTACTTCTCGGCGGGCTCGAAGTCTTTGTAGTCGGTGCACCAGGCGCGCAGGTTGGGGATGTTGCGCGCGTTGATCTCTTCGAACTGCGCCGACGAGAGGGTGATGCCGTGGGCGGCCTTCACCCCGCGGTGCACCATATACTCGAGGTTGGCGCCCCAGCCGCAGCCGATGTCGAGCACGGTCTTGTCGGGCGAGCACTCGGCGTAGTCGTACAGAATGCGCGACTTGTTGACCTGGGCCTGCTCCAACGTGTCGGTGTCACGCTCGAAGACGCCGCAGGTGTAGTGCATGCGCTCGTCGAGCCACAGCCTGAAGAACTCGTTGGAAACGTCGTAGGAGACCTCGACCTCGCGCTTCGTAGACGTCACGTCGGTACCTCTCGCAAGAACCACAGCGGGCGAAACGCGAGAGCCCTAACAGGGCCCTTCGCCCGCCGTCAATGGCCTCACCGGGTGCGAAAAGTCATGCACGCCGCCCGCTGCAACTCTTGATCGCGCAGCGCGGTGAGCACATCGACGAGGCGCTGCACCCCGACGGGCGTCGCGAGGCAGCCGGTCATCATGCCCGCGCGGCACGGGGCGCCCACGAAGAGCCGCGCCCCGTCGGCCTCGATGGCGAACACGGTGCCGTCCATCGGTCGCGGGTCGGTGCCGTAGAGCATCTGCATGCCGGGCATCCCGCGGGCGGCGCCCAGGGCGATCTGCACGTCGCGCGCGCCGAGCGCGGCGTTGAGCTCGCCCACGTCGACCATGTCGGCGGTGTTGCAGCCGGGGAGCGTGGTCTCGCACATGGCGGCCACGGTGCCCATCGCGCCGCCGCTGCGGCGCTCGGCGCGAAAGGTGGCCGCGGGCGCGAGGATGAAGCGCTCGACGAAGGGCACGAGGCCGCCGTCGAGGCCGAAGGTCACCGTGGTGCCGAGCATCGGGGCGCACACGACGTCGCTCGCGGGCGCGTCTTCGAGGGGCGCGACGTCGGTGAGGTCGAGCACGTCGACGGGCGGTCGGTCGGGCGTGGCGCGGTCGGAGAGCGCGCCGTCGTACGCGGGGAGGCCCGCGTCGGTGCGGGTCACGTCTTCGGGCACGAAGGGCGAAGGGTCGCTGCCGCAGCCGGCGCAGAGTGCCAGCGCGCCTACAACAAAGGTCGGTCTCATGGTGGGCGCGACGCTAACACACGGCGCGAGCGCGATCAGGCCGAGCGGGGCCACGAGGCGGCGGGGGTGCCGTCGAGAGGCGTGTTGCGCGCGTTGGCCACGTGCACGCGCAGGCGCTTGAGGAGCGAGGTGACGGCCGTGGGGTCGAGGGCGCTCACGGCCACGCCGCCCTGCGAGCGCGCGAGGGCGTAGGCCACGCCCGGCGGCGCGGCGTCGGATTTGTTGTACACGAGGAGCCGCGGGATCGACGCGAGGTCGAGGTCGCCGAGGAGGCCTTCGGTGGTCTCGATGTGGTCTTCGAAGCGCGGGTCCGAGGCGTCGACGACGTGCAGAATGAGGTCGGCGTCGGCGGCCTCTTCGAAGGTGGCGCGAAAGGCCGCCACGAGGTCTTTGGGCAGGTCGCGAATGAAGCCCACGGTGTCGGTGAGCACCACCTCGCGGCCGCGCGGGAGCACCCCCTCGGCGTCGGCCTCGGAGGGGTCGGGCTCGAGCCAGAGGCGCCGCGAGCGCGGGTCGAGGGTGGCGAAGAGCTTGTCTTCGGCGAGCACGTCGGCGCCCGTGAGCACATTGAGCAGGGTGCTCTTGCCCGCGTTGGTGTAGCCCACGAGCGCGGCCACGAACACGCCCGCGCGCTGCCGCCCCCGGCGCCGCTGGCGGCGCTGCGAAGAGAGCTCCTTGAGCTGCGCCTCGAGGTGCGAGATGCGGTCGCGCGCGCGGCGCCCTGCGATCTCGAGCTTGGTCTCGCCGGGGCCTCGGCCGCCGATGCCGCCCGAGAGGCGCGAGAGCGAGTCGTCTTTCTGCCCGAGGCGCGGGAGCATGTATTTGAGCTGCGCGAGCTCGACCTGCAGCTTGCCGTCGCGGCTCTCGGCGCGCTGGGCGAAGATGTCGAGAATGAGCTGCGTGCGGTCGATCACCTTGAGGTCGGTGTGGGCCGCGATGGCGGCGGCCTGCGAGGGCGCGAGGTTGCGGTCGAAG
>CAISKJ010001771.1 GCA_903885885.1 uncultured delta proteobacterium | reverse complement strand
TGGCCGTGTTGGATCACCCTCGCCGTAGTTGCCGCGGAATGAATTCCACGGCAACGACGACAAATCGTGATCCAAACGCTGGGAAGTCCCGCGTCGCGGGACTGCCGCCTCTGCGACACGGAGCGCGAGTCCTGCGGAGCAGGACTTCAGGCGGATTGCTCGTCAATCGCGTTTGTTGCCGTGGAAAACATTCCGCGGCGACAGCGGCGCAAATCTCGTGGTGAATAATCCGGGTCCAACCCGCGGAGCACGAGGCTCAGAGAATGCCGCGGGGCTGCGTGGCGGTGGGGTAGTCGCAGAGCGGGTCGGCGTCGGTCACGGGGAAACCGCTCGCGTCTTCGGGATATCGGCAGATGAGCGGCGCGCGGCAATCGGCGGCGCGCGTGCAGTTGCGCCAGATGCAGATGGCGAGGTTGTCGGTGCCCGCAGGGGCGCGCGCGGCGACGTTGACAGGGTCGTCGTAGCACGACGTCGCCGTACGAATGTTCATGAGCGAGCCGCAGATGCCCTGCGTCGGCGCGGCGGTGTCGGTCGAGAAGCAGATGCCGCGGCACTGAATGTTGCGCGCCGTCATCTCGCCGGGCACCAGCACCGTGACGCGAGGGTTGCAGGGCGATCCGTCAGGAAGACGCGTGAGGTCGACGCCGGTCGTGCCGCAGGTACCCGTACGGGCGTTACATCGCTGACCCGTCGGGCAGTCAGAGTCGATCGAGCAGTGGGGGAAGCACCCCGTGGCGTCGGGCGTGCCGCCCGCGTGGGTGAACCACCAGCCGGTGCACACGAAGCCCGCGCGGCACGCGCCCGTGGCCGTCGTGGTGCCCGCCGTGCGGCACGAGGCCATGCAGAACGAGTTGGCCATGGTGCCGTCGCCCTGCGTGAGGCACGTGGAGCCCGCGCCGCCGCACATCGACTGCTCGGCGGTCTGCGAGGGGCTGTTGACGCAGGTGTTCGAGCACACCGGGCGCGCGCCCGTGTTGAGGCACATGAGCGCCCCACAGGCGGGGTCGCTGCCCGGCGTGGTGCAGGCGGCGCCCGCCCGCGAGGTGCCGCCCGCGGTGCTCTGACACACGCCGAAGGAGCAGGTCTGCCCCGCGGCGCACGCGCGGCTGCAGGTGCCGCAGTTGGCCGGATCGCTCTGCACGTCGGTGCAGCCCGACGGGCACATGAGCCGCGGCGCCGCGCAGGTGGAGCCGCCGAAGCACAGGCCCGTGGTGCACGTCTGCCCGGCGGCGCAGCGGATGCCGCAGAAGCCGCAGTTGTTGACGTCGTTGTCGACGTCGGTGCAGGTGGCGCCACACAGCATGCGGGGCGCCGCGCAGCCGGGGAGCGACGTGGCGCACACGCCCGCGGTGCAGGTCTGCCCCGTGGCGCAGGCGCGGCCGCAGCCGCCGCAGTTGGCGGTGTCGGCCTGCGTGTTCACGCAGCGGCCCGCGCAGAGCACCTGCGGGGCCATGCACGTGGGCCCCGGCGCGCGGCACGACCCGTCGGCGCACGTCTGCCCGCCGGGGCACGCGCGGCCGCAGGCGCCGCAG
>CAISKJ010001770.1 GCA_903885885.1 uncultured delta proteobacterium | reverse complement strand
GTGAGGAACGCGATCACGTCGTGGCGCGTCTCGGCCTCGATGGCCTCGATGCGCGCGGGGTCGAGCGCGATCGACTGCGCGCGGATCTTCGCCGCGGTGCCCGCGGGCACGAGCCCCTCGACCTCCATCGACTCGCACGCGGCGAGCTCTACGCGGAGCCAGGTCTCGTAGCGGCGCTCGGCGGACCAGAGCGCGGCGAACTCTTTCGGGGTGTATCGCGGGATCATGGGCGGCGCGAGAGAATGGTCTCGCCCGCGCCGCGTGTCACGCAACGCGCAGCTATCGCGCCGCGCGACCCGCTTCGCCCGGGCGAAACCAATCGAAGGCGTTGGTGCGCGTAAAGTTCGTAAACGCGAGGTTGATGCTCAGCGAGAGCGCCCGCACATGGTGCCACCACCCGACGGGGATGAAGAGCATCTCGCCGGGCGCGAGGGTCACGGTCTTGATGAGAGCCGTCGCCCCCTCGTCGCGTTCGGGGTCGAGGCGGTTGTAGACGCCGCGTGTGGCGTGAAAGAGCGAGGTCTCCCACGGGGCCACGAGCTTGAAGCGCTTCTGTCCGTACACCTGCGCGAAGAGAATGTTCGACGTGTCGTGGTGCAGCGGGGTCACGGTGCCGCCGGGGCCGATCCAGAGGGCGACGCTGCCGCGGGAGCGCGCGGGGTCGATCACGCGCGTGTCGACGGTGACGTCGTCGTAGAGGCGCTGGAGCGCCGCGCGGTCCATGTTGCGGTTGTTGGCGACGAGGTAGAGGTCGTTCGATTCGCCGGCGGCGAGCACGGCGTCGACGAAGTCTCCGAGGCGCACGGGGCGGCTGTGCGCGGGCGTGTTCATGTCGTAGTCGGGGTCGCCCTCGCGCCCGAACGCGGCGAGCACTTCGACGTCGCCGAAGTGTTCTTTGAAGTACGCGGGCGTCCAGAGGCCGTGGGCCTTCCAGCGCGTGACGACCTCGGTGAGCACGACGGGCGTATTGGTGGCGTAGTACCGCGTGAAGAACTCGTCGGCGGTGAGGCCCCCCACGCGCTCCACGGTGTCGGCGTCGGTGGCCACGCGCGAGAGGTCGCTCTGGAGCCGCGCGACGAGCTCCAGCCGACGCACCTGCGCGGCGAAGCGCTGCCCTGCGGCGAAGGCGGGCGACGCTGCGATGGCTGCGATCTGCGTCGCGGCCTCTTCGACGTCGACGCCCTGCGCGACGAGCGCGGCGGTGACCTCTTCGGGGCGCGTGCCCGCGAGGAGGTTCTCGGCGGCCCACACGCGCCACGCGTGCGAGAGCGTGAGATCGCTGCGGTGGGCGAGGCGCTTCACGCGCCCAGCGTGGTTGGGACGGCGTCGAATCATCGGTGCGTGTGTGGGGTTAGAAGCCCGCGTCGGGCGGCGGCGGCGGCATCGGCGGAATGGCGCCGTCGGGCGGCGGCGGCGGCATCGGCGGAACCGCGTCGGGCGCTTCGCCGGCGTCGATGGGGGGCGGCGGCATGGGGGGCGGCATCGGAGGAATCACATCGAGCCCGGCGTCGCGCGGCGGGGGCATCGGCGTGACCATCGCGTCGGGAGGCGGAGGCATGGGGGGCGGCATCGGCGGAATGATGTCGGGCCCCGCGTCGAGCGGCCGCGGCATCGGGGTCGGCGCGTCGACGGTGGGAGCGTCGACGGGCGGCGGCATCGGCGTGATGAAGTCAGGCGGGGTGTCGACCGCGGCATCGGCGGTGGGCGGCGCCACGGTGTCGCTGCAGCCGAGGGCCGAGAGCGCCGCGGCGAGCAGCGCGCGTCGCACGAGCGGCGGCGAAGAAGGAAGGGGCGAGAGGCGCGGCGCGCCCTCGCGATCGCGAGGATGAGAGCTCACGGAGCGATCACAAGCGTTCTGCGCACGGGTGTCAAGGCGAGCGCGCGGAGGGTGAGGTCGGCCAAAGTGGCTGCGCGAGCGCGCCGAGGTATGCGAGTCTCGTGAGTCATGAAGGTCGAGCGTGCGTGCCGTGTGGGGCTAGCGTGGGCTGCGGCGATTGCAGGGGCGGGCTGCCTGCCCGAGGTGGATTTCACGCCGTGTGCGCAGCGCGGAACGTGCCGCGCTGATGTTGCAGACGTGACCGATGCGCGCGACGCGTCGCTGAACGACCTCGCCGAAGCGGAGATCGTCGACGGCCCCGCCGACGCGCGCGACGAGCCCGCCGAGGCAGGGGTAGCCGACGATCTCGGCGACGCGGGAGGCGCGCGCGATGTCGCCTTCGACGGCCGCGATGGCGACGACGTTGCAGAGGTTGCGGTCGATGCGGCGCCCGACGTGATCGTGTGCGATGCGGGCGCTACGCCGTTCGACGGCGCGTGCGCGACGGTCGCGGCGCCGCGCATGGTGGCGCCGCTGTCGACGTCGACGGTCACGTCGCAGACGCCGCGCCTTCGGTGGGAGCTCGCCAGCGCGACGGACGGAGCGCGCATCGAGCTGTGTCGCGAGCGTGCGTGCGCGACGGTGGTTCATCGCTTCGAGGCGACGGGCAGCACGACGGTGACGCCGATGACGCTGGCGCCCGGCGTGTGGTTCTGGCGCGCAGCGGGCGTGCGCGCGGGCGTGGTCGGGGCGACGTACGGCCCCACGTGGCAGTTCGTGGTGGGCCACCGCTCGGCCACGGTGAACACCGCGTGGGGGAGCGCCACGGACTTCAACGGCGACGGGTACGCGGATCTCGCCTATGCGGTCGAGGGGACGGTCTATGTCTACGCGGGCACGGGGGCTGGCTTGGGCGCATCGCCATCGACGATCCGCTTCGATCCTGGCAGCGTCGCGATGCTCTCGGGTGTCGGGTGCGACGTCAACGGAGACGGCTTCGGCGATCTTCTGGTGACATCTCGCCCGGCTTCGAGCGCTACGACCTACGTAGCGGCGTTGCACCTGGGATCGCCTTCGGGGCTTTCGGCGAGGCCGATTCGTTCGTTCGACCCGATCGTGCGCGCGGCGCACCTGCTGGGAGACATCAACGGGGATGGTTACGGAGACATTGCCCTCGACGACTACATCGCCCTCGGGGGACCGAGCGGTGCCGTCGACGGGAGAATGACGTTCACCTCGCCCACAACGCCCTCGTTCGCGGCGCCACTCGGCGACGTAAACGGTGATGGTAGGGGAGATGTGCTCCTGTGCACGATCTCCTCGAGCAGCCGCTTGTTGATGTCGTGCAGCGCACAAGCAGGCTCCGCGACGACAACACTGTCGCCTCTGGGCGCCGGGGTCCCGAGCACGGCTGGGCTGAGGCCCGTTGGCGATATGGATGGCGATGGTCGCGCTGATTTTGGTGGCGTCACCTTCGTCGGGACTTCGATCGTGCCATCGGTCTTCTGGGGTGGGGCCTTCGCGCCTTCGTTCGACACTTCGCCCGCCCTGCTCGTCGGCGCCGCGGGTGACACGAACGGGGACGGATTCAACGACGCGAACGCTCGAACCTCGGCGGCGGGCACCGCCGATTTTTCGAGGCCGTCTGTGGTAATGGGCGCAGCCGGGCGAAGACTAACCATCACGCGGCCCGTGCTCGACCCGATGGGTGTCGATGCGACAACCGTCGCTATCGTGGTTTCGATTGGCGACATCGATGGTGACACGCGCGACGATCTCGCTGTCTTGGAGCGCAATCTATCGAGGGTCTATATTCTTACCGCACAGGACATCGCATCTACTAGCCGTGCCTCGCGTGTGATCGCAACGCCGACACGTTCGGCGGATGTGGGTATCGTCGCAAACCAGTGAGCGAATGGTCTGCTTGAAAGGCGCTTAGAGCGCGAGTGTGCCCATCACCGGGAACATGTTTGTCACGCAGTTGGTGAAGAAGCAATCGAGTCCGGTGTACATGGTGCCGAAAGTTCCCGAGAAGTGGCGGTCGTCGGTGAAGCGTCCCGTCAGCGTGTAGACCTCGGCGCAGGTGCCCGCGATCGTGCCGCTCGCAGAGAACATTCCGCTCATCACGGGGCCGCCGGTCATCGTCGCGGGGGCGCCCGTCACGGTGATCCCCGTCGCGGTCACCGTGATCTGCACTGCAGACATATTGATCTCGACGACGCGCGTGCCAAGCAGTGAATCACACGTGTACATCACCCCAGGGTTGAGCGAATAAACCCCCGAGCGCGGATTGCCGCCACCCATGCACGACGCCACCATCGCGTGTGCGCACATCGACGCGCCGCTCTCCGCGCACGTGTCCGTTGTGCAGGGGTCCATGTCGTCACAGTTGACCGCCGTGCCCGCGACGCACCCGAACTCGACACAGCGCTCCGCGCCGTTGCAGCGCATGCGGTCGTCGCAGTCGGTGTCCGCGGAGCAGCTCCGCTCGCTGATGCACCCCATCCCCACCCGACACACCTGCCCAGCGCTGCAGCGGGCGTTCTGCGCGATCGAAGCACAGCGGCCGTCGGCCCCGCAGGTGTCTACGGTGCAGTCGAACGCGTCGCGACAGTCGGCCTCGGTGCGGCACATGCCGGGCGTGGCTCCGCTCGAGCATCCGCGCGTCGTGTCGCAGGTCTGCCCCGCCGGGCACATGTCGTTCTGCACGGTGTGGCCGCAGGTGCCGTCTACGAGGCACGTATCCCGCGTGCAGGCGACGTTGTCGTTGCAGTCGGCCGCGCGGGTGCAGCGCATGGCGGGCATGCACATGGGGCCGTCGGGCACATGCTCGCAGACGCCGCCGACGACGCAGATGTCTCGCGTGCACGCGACGCCGTCGTCGCATTGAGTACTCGCGGTGCAGGCCGCGGCGGGCGTGTCCGCTGCGACCGAGGCGTCGCCGTCGACGAAGCGAGGCCCCGCCGGTTCACTGCAGGCCACGAGGAGCGGAGCGATGAGCCATGAGGGCATCCATGTGCGCACGCGAGGCATGAGACCACCTTTCACATGCGCGTTCCGCGCACGAGGCCGAAGCGCGAGAGGCACCCGAGCGAGGCGATGCAGTTGTCGAAGCTGAGGTTCCACGACCCCGTAAACTCATTGGGCATCGTGAAGCTACCGCTCAGCGTGTACCGCCAGACGCACGAACCGCGAGACTCCTGACCCGACACGGTGAACATCCCGTCGGTGGGCGCGAGGCCCGTGAGTGCCGTCGGAAACCCCGTGACGGTGACGCCACCCGCCGAGACAGCGAGCGTCACGCTGCCAATCGGCCCGAGCGCTCCGGCGCCACACGAGTAGGAGATCGCGGGCGAGAGCGTGTACGAGCCCGGCGCCACCGTGCCACCGCACATCGTGGCCATCGGGTGATCGCACCGCTGCATCGCCTCATTGCAGACATCGCCCGTGCAGGGGTCGCTGTCGCGACAGTCCATCATGGTGCCACGGACACATGACCCGCCCATGCATCGCTCGACGCCGTCACAGAACAAGCGGTTGTTGCAATCCGCGTCGGTCCTGCATGTGCCTTGCGCGGCGCACCCCGCGCTCGTGCACACCTGACCGCCGGTGCACTGGGCGTCGTCGTTGATGTTCTGGCACATCCCGCCGACGGCGCAGAGGTCGCGCGTGCACGCCACGCCGTCGTCGCACTGCGCGCTCGTGGTGCAGGTGGTGCCGCTCGCGCAGCCGACGCCCACGATGCAGCGCTGGCCCGCCGGGCACATCGACGGCATCGGCGTGTGCTCGCAGCGCCCGCCGAACACGCACTCGTCGAGCGTGCACGCGAGGCGGTCGTCGCACTGCGCGCTCGCGCTGCACTCGCCCGCCACGCCCAGGTCGGCCGCAGGCGCGGTGTCCGTCGCCGTCGGCACGTCGCCCGTGGGCCCCGGCTGAAACGGGTCGGTGCGCTTCGGCTCCCCGCAGCCGAGCGCTCCGGCGAGCGCAACCGCGAGAAGGGCATCGTTCCATCGCGTATCCCGCCACATCGGCACCGACGCTAACACCTCGCCGGTGGCCACTTGAAGCGCCCTTTTGCACCGCGCGCGGCGAGGGCACATCGGCCTTGACAAGGCGCCGCTCACTCTGAGACGTTAAGGGCTCCCTATGATTTTCACGACCACCACCATGGCGCGGATGCGCACGGCCAACCCGTGCACGTCGATCGCACTCCACGGTTCGGTCGTGAAGGTGCGGCGCAACTAAAGCCCAGGGATGTTCGCACTCCGACTGATTGCCCCGCGACGCCCCTGGTTCAACTCCAGGGGAGTGGCGACGGGGCGGTCGGGAGCGAGTGGTGAGCATCATGGTATGCCTCGATCGTTTGAGACGCAGGGCCGCGCCGGCGCTGCACACCCTGGCGGTGCGTGCGGGGTGGGTGCGCCAGCGCGCCCTGACCGGTAGGCGGCCCGAAGAAGTGCTTCGCGCATCGGCCATGCGCGAGGTGTCGACGCTGGCGTGGCCCATCGCCGTCGCGATGCTGGGTGAGACCGCCATGGGCCTCGTCGACACGCGCCTCGTGGGCGCGCTTGGCCCCGCGTCGATCGGCGGCGTCGGCGTCGCGACGGTGCTCATGTACCTCTGCTACGCGCTGGTCATGGGGCTCATGCGCGGCGTGAAGGTGCGCGTCGCGTGGGCCGTGGGCGAGGGGCGCCCCGGCGACGCGCTGCGCTACGCGCAGGCGGGCGCGCTCGTGGGCGCGGGGGCCGGCGTGGTCGTGTGGCTCCTCGCGCGCGACGCGTCGTGGGCGCTCGCCGCGCTCGGCGTCGACCGCGCGCTCGTGGAGCCCGCGCGGAGCTTCCTCGGCGCCCGCTCGTGGGGCGCGCCGGGGCTGTGCGTGCTCTCGGCGCTCACGCAGTGGCGTCAGGGCGCGGGCGACACGCGCACGTCGATGCGCGTCGGCCTCGCGGGCAACGTCGTCAACGGGCTGCTCGCGTACGCGCTCATTCACGGCCGCTTCGGCGCGCCGCGGCTGGGCGTCGCGGGCGCCGGGTACGCGACGGCGTTCACCGAGACGCTCCAGTGCGCCGCGCTGGTGTACCTCTTCGCGCGCGAGCGCCGTGGGGCGCCGCCGGCGTCGGGCGCG
>CAISKJ010001769.1 GCA_903885885.1 uncultured delta proteobacterium | reverse complement strand
GAGGGGGCCGAGGCCGTCGACGAGGCGCCGGTCGCGGTTGCGCGTGGCGAGCGTGCGCGCTGAGAGGCCCCACCCCGCGGAGTCGAAGAACGCCGCCGAGGCCGCCTGCGAGCCGTCGGCGTTGCGCGTCGAGATGAGCCCCGCGTCGATGCGCGTCTCGCCGCCGCGCGCGATCACGTCGGCGTTGCGCGCGAGCGCGTCTTCGCGCGCCTCGAGGCCGAAGCTGCGGCCCTGATCGTTGGCCGTGCCCGTGGGCAGCATGGCCATCGCGACCTCGTCGCGCCGACGGCTCGCGTAGAGGGCCGAGGCCACCTCGCGGAAGGTGCCGTCGCCGCCCATGGAGATCACGCAGCGGTGGTGGCCGCGGTCGAGCGCCTCGCGCAGCGCGTCGATGGTGCGACCCGCGGGGAGGGTCGAGAACAGGTCGCAGTCGATGCCGCGCGCGCGCATGAGGTCGATGGCGGTCTGGATGCGCTGCGCGTTGCGGCCGCTCTGCGCGGTGGGGTTGCCGACGAGGAGGTGCGTTGCCACGGCGCGAGTGTACCCCCTCACGCGCGCGGGTGAATGCCGTGCCCGCGCAGCCGCGCGTGCGCCCCGGTGAACGACGCCCCGAGAAAGAACACCTGCGCCGAGTAGTTCACCCAGAGCAGGAGCATCACGAGCGACGAGGCCGCGCCGAAGAAGCTCTGCGTGGCCTTGTGGCCGATGTAGAGCCCCACGAGCGCGGCCCCCACGGAGAAGAGCACGGCGGTGACGAGGCCGCCGAGCGCGGCGTCGCGGGCCGCCACGCGCGCCTCGGGCAGCACCTTGAAGATCGACGTGAAGAGCAGCACCGTGAGCAGGAACGAGAAGCCGCCGCTCGCGACGCGCCACGCGCCCGGGTGCTCGCCGAGCGCGTGGTGGGCGTAGGCGACGAAGCCGTTCCAGAAGACCAGGGCCATGAGCATCACGCCCACGATGCCCACGATGGCGACCGCGAGCGCGCGCCGCCGGAGCTGCGTCAGAATCTTGTGATGGAGGAGCGCGGGCGTGTGCATGGGCACCTCCCACAAGAGGTGCAGCGCGCGCTGCAGCACGGCGAAGAGGCGCGACGACGCGTACACGAGGATGAGCGCCTCGACGGACCAGTGGCCGCGCGCCGCGCGTGTCGCCGACGTGAGGAGCGAGGCCACGGTGCCGGCGCCGCCGCGGCCGATCCAGCGCGCGAGGTTCTGAAAGAGCGCGACGCGCGCGGCGTCTTCGTCGGTGGCGATGCCCGCGATGCGAATGGCGATCATGAGCACGGGCACCACCGAGAGCAGCGCGTAGAACGCCACCGCGCCGCTGAGGAGCCGCGCGCCCGCGTGCGTCCAGCACCGGAGCGACTCGCGCAGCACCTCTCGCTGGCTCGCGGGCGTCTCGTTCATGGCCGCCATCATGGACCAATCGCCGCGCGCGCTGTGGCTTTCTCGGGTTGAAGCGCGAGGGCCTTCGGGCAGACAATCGCCGCCCCATGCGCACCGGCACCCTCGGCCTCTCGGGCCTCTCGATCGCGCTCCTCGCGGCCTGCACCGACGCGACGCCGGCGCCCGCCGACGCGGCCACCGACCGCAGCACCGACATCGCTGCGCCCCCCGACGTGAAAGACGCCTCCGTCGACGCGGTGGCGCGCCCGCCGTGGCCCCACGAGCTCCCCGCGGCGAGCGCGATGGGCGCCCCGCGCGGCCTCACCACGGCGCGCGTGATCGTGCACTCCCACTCGGTGCACTCGCACGACGCGTGCGACGGCAACCCGTACGTCGACGGCGGCCCCAACGAGCCGTGCCTCCAGAGCTTTCGCAGCGCGATGTGCCGCGCCCACATCGACGCGGTGTTTCTCACCGAGCACGCGGGCCTCATGGCCGAAGGGTCGTTCGAACGCGTGATGCAGACGCGCGACGGCGACGAGCCCGTGATGGAGGGCGGCGCCATGGTGGGCTACTGGTCGCGCTGCGCCGACGGCCACCGCACGCTGTGGCTCCCGGGCGCCGAGAACGAGCTCATGCCCCTCGCGCTGCGGCGCCACCCCGACCGCGTGAACGGCAGCCTCGACGCGGCCTACCACGCCGACGACGCCGCGGGCGCGCAGCGCTTCCGCGAGGCCGGCGCCCTCGTGGCCGTGGCCCATGTCGAGCAGCGCTCCATCGAAGAGCTGCGCGCGGTACGACCCGACATCGTCGAGGTTT
>CAISKJ010001768.1 GCA_903885885.1 uncultured delta proteobacterium | reverse complement strand
CGTGGGCTACACCGACCGCCAGGCGTACATTCGCGCCATTGTGACCGAGAAGACCCGCCACGGGAGCTTTCTCGGCTACGCGGGCGTAATGCCCCCCTTCTCGACGGAGGCGCTCTCCGACGAGGAGATGCGCGACCTCGCGGCGTTCTTTCGCTGCCCGTGAGGGCGCATCGCGCGCTGTGCCCGCGAGGGCGAACAGCATAGACTACGCGCCCTGTGGATCTGCAGAAGACAGACACCTCGATCGTGAGCGGAGCCCCCGCGGAGGGCGCCGCCACGGCGCGCCTCCTCGTCGAAGAGACGGGGCGTCCGCCGCGCGTGGTGGTGATCCCCGCGGGCGCCGAGGTGCGCGTGGGCCGCGCCGCCGAGGTGGAGGTTCCCCTCGACGATCACCGCGCGTCGCGGGTGCACGCGGTGTTTCGCTACGACGGCCGCGCCGTGACGGTGCGCGACGAGGGCAGCAGCAACGGCACCTACGTGGGCCCCGCGCGGGTGAGCGGCACGGTGCGCGTCGAGCCCGGCGCGATGGTGCACATCGGCAGCACGAAGATCGCCGTGGTGGTGTCTCCGCGGCAGTCGGCGCGCCCCGAGACGCTCGCGCCGGTGGTGGGCGCGGTGGCCAGCGGCGGCGACGTGGTGGCCGTCGACCCGGCCACGGTGAGCCTCTTCGCGCTCGTGCGCAGGCTCGCCGCGAGCGACCTGCCGGTGCTCGTGCAGGGCGAGACGGGCAGCGGCAAGGAGGTGGTCGCGCGCGCCCTCCACCGGCACAGCGCGCGGGCGGGCAAGAGCTTTCTCGCGGTGAACTGCGCCACGCTCAACGAGTCGCTGGCCGAGAGCGAGCTCTTCGGCCACGAGCGCGGGAGCTTCACGGGCGCCGACGCGCGCAAGGTCGGGGTGTTCGAGAGCGCCGACGGCGGCACGCTGCTCCTCGACGAGGTGGGCGAGCTGTCGACGTCGAACCAGGCGAGGCTCCTGCGCGTGCTGCAAGAGCGCGCGCTCACGCGTGTGGGCTCGACGCGGCCGGTGCCGGTGAACGTGCGCGTGGTGGCCGCCACCAACCGTGATCTGGTGCTCGACGTGGCGAGCGGGCGCTTCCGCGAAGACCTGTACTTTCGCTTGAACGGGGTCACCGTGGCGGTGCCGCCGCTGCGGGCGCGGCCGCGGGACATCGTGCCGATGGCCGAGCGCATCCTCGCCGAGCGCGGCGGCGGGTGGCACCTCGGGCCCGGCGTCGCGGCGCTCTTGCAGGCGCACCGGTGGCCGGGCAACGCGCGCGAGCTTCGTCACGCGGTGGAGTGCGCCATCGCGCTGGCCGAGGGCGACGAGCTGCGGGCCGAGCACCTGCCGCCGTCGGTGCGCGGCGAGACCGAGGTGCTGTCGCTCGACGAGGCCTCGCCGCTGCGGTCGAAGGTCGACGAGCTCGCGCGCCGCTCCATCGTGGCCGCCCTGGAGTCTCCGGGGTGGAACCAGTCGCGCGCCGCGCAGGAGCTCGGCATCTCGCGCCGCGGGCTCATCTACAAGATGGAGCGCTTCGGGCTCAAACCCAGGCCTCCCACGACGGCGCGATGATCGTTCCGGGCACCGAGGTCGACGGGCGTTACCGCGTCGTGCGGCTCCTGGGCGAGGGGAGCATGGGCGCGGTGTACGAGGCCGAGCACGTGGCCGTGGGGCGCAAGGTGGCGCTCAAGGTGCTGCACGCGCGCTTCGCCCAGGTGCCCGACGCCGTGCGCCGCTTCGCGCGCGAGGCGCGGGCCGCGGCGGCCATCGGGCACGACAACATCGTGGCCGTGCTCGACGCGGGCACGCACGGCGACGAGCCCTACCTCGTGATGGACCTCTTGCGCGGCGCCACCCTCGGCGAGCACCTCGCGCGGGCCGAGGTGTTCGAACCGCGCGCCGCGTGCGAGATCATCGGGCAGGTGCTCTCGGCCCTCGCCGCCGCCCACGCGAAGGGCATCGTGCACCGCGACCTCAAGCCCGACAACGTGTTTCTCGTCGAGCGCGAGGGCACCACCACGGTGAAGCTCATCGACTTCGGCGTGTCGAAGTTTCGGCCCTTCGAAGAGGGCATTCACCAGACGACGCAAGAGGGCCTGCCCATCGGCACGCCCGCGTACATGGCCCCCGAGCAGTGGATGGGGCGCCGCGACATCGACCACCGCGCCGACGTCTTCGCCGCGGGCGTGATGCTCTACGAGATGCTCACCGGCGGCATGCCCTACGAGGGCGCGAGCCAGGGCGAGCTGTTTCTCGAGATCGTGCGCGGCACCGAGGAGCCGCCGCCGCCCAGCGAGATCGCGCCCGGCGTGCCTGAGGCCATCGACGCCGTGGTGCTCCGCGCGCTGCGCCGCGACCGCGAGGCCCGCTACGAGAGCGCGAGGGATTTTCTCGAGGCCCTGCGCCCCTTCGGCGCCGAGGCCATCGCGGTGGTCGACGCCCCGCCCGCGCGCCTCTCCGACCCGGGGCCCGTGGTGGTCGCGCAGCGCGCCACGCGTCGGGCGACCACCGTCGTCGATCGGCACCCGCGCCTCGGCCGCGTGGGCCTCGCCCTGCTCGCCGTCGCGCTCGTGGCCCTCGGCGCGCTCGG
>CAISKJ010001767.1 GCA_903885885.1 uncultured delta proteobacterium | reverse complement strand
GCGCGTCGAGGCGCGCGGCGTCGGCCTCGACGAGCACCAGCGGGCGCATGGGCTCGTGGAGTTCGGTCATCTGGCGCGCGAGGCCCACGCGCAGGTCGCCCTTCGAGCCCGTCATGACGCCGAGGAGCGACGTGACGTTGAGCGGCAGCTTGGAGCCCGCGCCGAAGCCCTCGGGGTCGGCGCGCGAGAAGAGGTAATCGAGGGCGATGTTGGCCACGACGGGCACCGCGCCGAGGGCGGCGGCGGTGAGCCAGCGCGCGTCGGGGTCGCGCCCAGGGTCGTAGGAGACGAGGAAGCACCGCCGGTCGAGGCGCGCGGCGCGGGTCAGCGCGCGACGGCCCACGATGGCGGCCGCCACGCGGCTGTGGCCGATCTCGGGCCGCGGCTGCGCGAGGTCGTACGCGCGGTCGAGCATGTGCTGTGCGAGCACGTCGGCGGTCGCGCCGCGGGGCGCGCTGTCGAGGCGCAGCGCGCGCTCCGCGGCGTTGGCGCGGGCGGCCGACTGCAGGCGCGCGGTGGCGGCGTCGACGTCGCGGCGCCGCGCGTCGGGCACGCGGGGGGCATCGAGGAGGGTCACGGTGTCGCAGGTGGTGTCGTGCACGTAGGGGACGAAGAGCGTGGCGTCGGGGAGGTGGAGCCCCCGCGCGGCGAGGCGCGCGCGCACGGCGGGGTCGTTGGCCATCTGCGCGAAGACGCGCGCGTTGGGGGCGCCCCCGTTGCCCGAGCACGCGCCGCAGCCGTAGGCCTGGCGGTAGGGGTTGTTGGCCATGGTGGCGCCGTGGCCCACGACGGCCACGAGCGGCGCGAAGCCCTCGACGAGGCCGCAGGTGCGGAGAAACCCCTCGACGATGTGAGCCTGCTCGTCGGGCGAGTAGCCGCCCTCCTCGTCGAGCGCGATGCGCGTGGTGGGCGCCGGAAACGCGAGCGAGCGCGCGCCCGCGCGGAGGCGCTCGATGAGCGCGGGCGCCATCACCTTGAGCAGCAGGGGCACGAAGCTGAGCACCCCGAGCACGAGCGAGAGCGCGAAGCCCCGCGCCAGGGTGCGCGAGACGTAGAAGCCCGCGAGGTTGCTCGCGGCGCTCGCGCGGCGGAGCGCGTGGGAGCGCGCGTGGCGCGACGTGTGACGCGCGACGGGCACCTCGCGGAGCGTGCGCGAGGGCTCGACGTTGGGCGGGCACTGCCGCGTGGCCCGCGCGGTGCCCAGCGCCGCGAAGCGCATGTCGAGGTTGAAGGAGCCGACGCCGCCGAAGGTCTCGACGGCGGGCGAGGCCTCGAGGGCGCGGCGAAACGACTCTTCGCGGTCGTCGATGCAGGTGACCACGTGCAGCGCGGGGGGCGCCGTGCGGGGCGCGTCGCCCGCGGCGATGCCCGCCTCGACCGCGCGCAGAAAGGGCACCAGGAACGAGCGCTCGTAGGCCTCTTGCCAGCGCAGGAGCCGCCCGAGGCGCGCGGACTCGGGCACGGCGGCCTCGGCCTCGCGCGGGGGGCCGGCGGCGTCGACCGCCGCGTCGTCGAGGGCGTGCGTGGTGACCAGCATCGCGGCGAGCCACTCGAGGAGCGACACCGTCGAGGCTTCGAAGGGGGCCGCGAGGGGCTCGGCCTCGAGGCGCGCCACGATGCCCGACCAGCCCTTGAGGGTGAAGAGCACCTCGGCGCAGTAGCGGTCCTCGCGGTCGCGCACGCCCGCGGCGCGCAGCTCTTCGGCGACGATCACGCGCGGGCCGCGGCCCGCGTCGCGG
>CAISKJ010001766.1 GCA_903885885.1 uncultured delta proteobacterium | reverse complement strand
GGGCACGCCCATCCCCTTCTCGTACACCACGCTCATTCACCGCATCACGGCGGTGTACTGCTACGCGCTGCCCTTCGGCCTCGTCGACGAGATCAAGATGTACACGCCCTTCGTGTGCGCCATCGTGGCCTACTCGTTCTTCGGCCTCGACGTGGTGGGCGACGAGATCGAAATGCCCTTCGGCACCGACTACAACGACCTCCCGCTGCGCGCCATCTCGCGCACCATCGAGGTCAACCTCCGGCAGCGCCTGGGCGAGCAAGACCTGCCGCCGCTCCTCAAGCCCGTCAACGAGTTTCTCGACTGAGCCGCGCGATGCGCACGCGCCACAGCCCCATCGCGGCGCTTCGCACCGCGGTCGCCCTGGTCGCCGGCGTTCTCGCCGTCGCGGGCTCCATCGCGATGCTGCTCACCACGGCGTGCGGACAGCCCTGCACGAGCACGCCCGACACGGCGGAGCGCGGCAGCGCGGGCGGCGCTGCCACGTACGTACGCGACGGCGGCGCTGCGCGGGGCGACGGCGGCGTCGCGCGCTGAGTTGCGTCGGGTTCGCGCTCTCCCAGGCGTCGGGGCCGCCCCGCCGAACGAGCATCGACGCCGCAGCGCCCCCGTTGCATTGTATGGCGCAGCGATACAATCGAAGATACGAAAGATCGATTCTCGATGCAGTGCGACTGAGGCACGCTCCGGTTCAGAGGTACCCGACGCCATGAACCGACCCAGCTGCCTCCTCGTCGCGCTGCTCCTGCCCGCCTGCGGGGCCGAGGTGATCACCGCCGCGCCTCTCGCGCCCGCCGCGCCCGTCGCGCCCGAAGAACCGCTCGCGGGCTGCGTCGCGCCGCGCGCCGACGGGGCCGTGCTCGCGTGGGTGGGCGGCGCCGACGTGCACGCGCTCGACGCGCGGGGCGCGCTTCGCACGCTCGACGCCGCCGAGTCGGCCGACGACGACGCGGTGACGCAGCTCGAGGCCTCCGACGACGGGTTTCTCGCGGTGGCGCGCCATCGCCGCACGACGCCGCCGGGCGCGCGCATCACCTACGCGCTGCTCGGGCCCGAAGGGGGCGCGCGTTGGCGCCGCGAGCAGACCGTGACGTACACGGCCTCGCCCTTTCGCAGCACGATGAGCCTGCGCAACCTCATGGTGTCGTCGGGCGGCGTCGTGGTGGCCAACCACGCCGCGTTCGACACGACGAGCCGCCCGGCCGTCGAGTGGCTCGCGCCCGACGGAACGAGCCGCTGGCTCGACGGCGCCAACGCCACGCGCGGCGCCGACGAGCGCGGGCGCGTGCTCGTGCGGCGCAGCGCCGATGCGGCCGGCGATCTGAGCGCGTGGGATCCGCGGCGCGACGTGGTCGAGGCGCTCCCGGCGCACGAGGGCGCGCAGCAGGAGGCCTTCGCCCTGGGCCCCTACACCGTGAGCTACACGCTCGGCCCCGCGGGCGCGTCGATCGTGAGCCGCCGCGGCGGGCGCGTCGATCGCATCGCGCTGCCCTTCGCGACCACCGACGGATCGCAGTTTCTCGCGACGCGCGACGAGGGGTGGATGCTCCTGGGCCAGCGCGCGGGCGACGGCGCGGTGGTGCGCGTCGACCTCGCGCGCGGTCGCGCCGACGAGATCACCGTGCGCTACCCGCCGGGGCTGCGGGCCGTGGGCCTCTACGGCGGCCCCGTGCTCGACGCCGACGGCGCGCTGCTCGCAGTGCTGCGCGACGACGACTGGGCGCGGCTCTACCGCTCGGAAGACGGCGCCCGCTGGACGCCCATCGGTCGACCCGTGTCGGGCACCCTGGGCGTGATGGTGTCGTCGCGCGCGGGAACGTACGTGATCCACGCCCACAGCGAGCTCTACGGCGGCGAGTCGTGGCCCGACACGGTGCGCGACGAGCCCGACGGGCTGCGCGGGTCTTCGCTCCAGGTGGTGCGGCCCGAGACGGGGCGCGAGCGCGTGGTGCACACGGGCGACGACACGCGCTTCAGCGCCGTGCGCGAGGGCGTCGCGGTGGCGTCGACGGGCCGCTGCGCCGCGTGGGCCGAGCTCGCGGGCGACGCCTCGACGCTGCACGTCGTGAACCTCGCCGCGGGCGGTGAGCTGCGCGTCGCGCTGCCGCGCCGAGACTTCGGGCGGCAGCTGGTGTGGTTCCGAGCGCGCGGTGCGGGCTCAGCGCTTCTCGGAAGGGGTCGCGGCGGGGAGTGAGAGGGGCCCGAGGAGCTGGTTCGGCGTGGCCACGATGGTCACCTGGCCCACCGACTGGGCGATCTCCTTCCAGGCCTCGAGCTCCTTCAGACGGAGCAGCGTAGGGTTGCTCTCGAGGAGCTTCGCCGTGTTGGCCATCGAGCGCGTCGCGGCGGTCTCCTCGCGGCGCGCGATCACGTTGGCGGCGGCGCGCTTGTCGGCCTCGATCACCGTGTTGAGCAGCGTCTTCAGGTCGCCGGGGAGCACCACGTCCTTCACGTCGATCTGAATGAGCTCGACGCCCCACGCGGCGAAGCGCGCGGCGAGCTCGTCGCGCATCGCACCCCCCAGCGAGGCGCGGCGCTCGAGGAGCGCGTCGAGCGTGAGGCCCGCGAGGCTGCGTCGCACGCACACCTGCGCCTCGCTGTAGATCGCGTCGTCGACGTTCGCCACCGCCTGCACCGAGAGCACCGCGTCGGTGACGCGCACCTTCACGATGAGGTTGATGCGCAGCGTGGCCTTGTCGGCGGTCATCACGTCCTGGCCGACGATCTGCACCTCGCGCTCGCGCAGGTCGACGCGCGCCTCGGTCACCTCGCGGTCGCACACGAAGAGGTCGTAGCGGCCCTCGGCGAGCACCGACGCGAGCGCGCCGTCGGCGTAGAGCAGCACGCGCTCGTACGGCGCGACCACCACCGAGCGCAGGTGCGTCGCGGGTACGAGCGCGCGAAACGCGGCGGGGATCGACGCCACGAGCGGGGCCGTCGACACGTTGGCGCACGCGACCGCGGCGCGCGCCTGCCACAGGATCCAGCGGCCCGGGAGGAGCACCTCCACGGCGCGTCCGTCGACGGTCACGAGGCCCAGCTCGGCGGGGCCCACGACGTGCGCGCGGCCCTCGTCGGCGGGCACCGTCGCGAGGAGCTCGGGCGTCGCCGCGACGCAGGGGCGGTCGAGGTCGAAGCGCGCGAGCTCGTAGCGCGCGCGGCTGCCCCAGAGGCGGTGATGGCCCGCGCGGAGCCAGCGAAACGGAGCGCCGTCGCGGAGCGCGAGGGCGCGCTCGTTGGGGCGGAGGGTGATCGTCGTAAGCATCGGAAGTGTCTCCCGTGGTGGTGCAATGAAGGGGGTAGAGGTGCCCCCCCCCGGACGCGCGCGGCGTCGCGGTCGACGGATCCCGCCGCGGATGGCGCCGGGCGATCGCGCCGTCGAGCAGAGGCCTCTCGGGGTGACGGGGCGCCGCCGTTGCGGGCGGTGCGCCGGGCGATCGCGCAGGGGCGCTTGCGCGGTGTGTGGGGGGCGTCGAGGTCGCGGGCTTCGCGCGTCCAGAGGGGGCTCCACGCTGTTGTGAACGCTTTCCAACCACGGCGCGCTTGCGCGCGACCGGGAGTCGAACCCGGGTTTGCCTTGCTCGACGGCGTCCGAGGCGCAGTACACACGCCACCGATTCCCGTAGGCCCGCGTGCGCTGCTGGCGTGAACCGCCGAACGAAGACACCTTGAGCAGACGCCGTGCCAGCGCGAAATCGCCCGTCGATCGCGCGTTCCCGTGCCGAGGCACGATACAATCCGATCGTAGTTGATCTTCTGGTATCGGCTCGGTGCGCGCAGGCGCTCGCGCAGTGTCGCGGTCTCATCTGGTAGCGTCGCGCGGCGCGCGCAGCACCCGATGACGACGTCACAGCCTCCCCACGAGAGCCGCCCCCACGACCACCTCTCGCCGTACCGCGAGTTCACCCGCGAGGCGTGGGCCTCGCTGCGCGAGCAGGCGATTCAGCCCCTCACGGCCGACGAGGTCGCGCGCCTGCGCTCGCTCAACGACCGCCTGTCGCTCGACGAGGTCGAGGCGATCTACCTCCCGCTCTCGCGGCTGCTCTCGCTGCACGTCGAGTCGACGCAGGCCCTCTTCGCGGCCACGCAGCGCCTCACGCGCGCCCCCGACGCGGTCACCACGCCCTTCATCCTGGGGGTTGCGGGCTCCGTCGCCGTGGGCAAGTCGACGACGGCGCGCGTGCTCCAGGCGCTGCTCTCGCGGTGGCCCGGGTCGCCGCGCGTGGCGCTCGTCACCACCGACGGGTTTCTGCTCCCCAACGCGGTGCTCACCGAGCGCGGCCTCATGGGGCGCAAGGGGTTTCCCGAGAGCTACGACTCGCGCAAGCTCTTGCGCTTCTTGAGCGACATCAAGGCCGGTCGGCGCCACGTCGAGGCGCCCGTGTACTCGCACCTCACGTACGACGTGGTGCCGGGCGCGGTCGTGTCGATCGACGAGCCCGACATCGTGATCGTCGAGGGGCTCAACGTGCTGCAGCCCGCGCGGCTCCCGCCCGACGGCGAGCACATCCCCTTCGTGTCCGACTTCTTCGACTTCTCGGTGTACCTCGACGCCGACGAGGCGCTCCTGCGCGCCTGGTACATCGAGCGCTTCATGCGGCTGCGCGAGACGGCCTTTCGCGACCCCAAGTCGTACTTCGCCCGCTACGCCGCGCTCGACGAGGCCGCCGCCCTCGAGGTCGCCCGCGACCTGTGGGACACCATCAACCTCGTCAACCTCCGAGAGAACATTCGCCCCACGCGCCAGCGGGCCAAGCTCATTCTGCGCAAGGGCGCGAGCCACCAGATCGAAGAGGTCGCCCTGCGGCGCATCTGAAATTCGCGGCGCCGCCGCCCCGCCACGGGTTGCTCCCGGGCCGCCGTTGTACGAAGAGCGTGGTCATGCGCACCTCGCGAACGCTCCTCGGCGCCGCCGCCCTCACGGCCTCGCTCCTCGTCCCCACCCTCGCCTCGGCGCAGGTGGGGCACGGCCGCAACTTCGGCCTCGGCCTCGTGCTCGGGTACCCGCACGCGGGCCTCTCGGGCAATGTCGTCTTCAACGACAGCACGTCGCTGCAGTTCAGCGCGGCGTTTCGGTATCACAACTCGCGCTACGGCAACGGGTTGTTCCTCCGCGGCGACTACCTGTTCTACCCCGCCACCCTCGTGCGCGCGGCGGCCCTCGACCTGAAGTTCTACTTCGGTCCGGGCGTCAACGTCGGCCTCGGCGTGGGCAGCGGGCGCGGCTTCTTCCTCGGCGCCGAGCTCCCCGTCGGCCTCGCGCTCCGCTTCAACCGCGTGCCCATCGACATCGCCATCGAGGCCGTCCCGGTGCTCGAGATCCTCAACGGCAACGACGGCGTGCTGGGCTTCGGCATCGGCGGCGCGACGCACATCCGCTACTACTTCTAGCGCGACGGGCCGCCGGGGCTACGCGCAGCCCTCGGGGCCGCACACTTCGCCGTCGGCCACGGCGGGGGCGCGCTCGCTCCACGCCTGCGCGAGCACCTTCGCGAGCGACTCGGCGGGGTGCGCGCCCGACACCGCGTAGCGCCCATCGAACACGAAGAACGGCACCCCGCGGATGTTGTTCGCCCGCGCCTCGCCCTCGTCGTCGCGCACCGCGTCGGCCCACGCGTCGCCCGCGAGCGCGGCCGCCACCTCGTCGCGGTCGAGGCCCGCTTCGAGCGCGAGGCGCGTGAGGGTCTCGACGTCGCCGATGGCCTCGCCGTCGGTCATGTAGGCGCGGAAGAAGCGCTCCTTCACAGCGTCTTGCAGGCCCCGCGCGCGCGCGAGGTGCAACAGCCGGTGGGCGTCGAAGGTGTTGCCCGGCTGCGCGCGGTCGAAGCGCATCGTGAGGCCGTCGCGCGCGGCCGTCGCCGTCATGGTGCGAATCATCTCGTCGGCCTTCGCCACCGTGGTGCCGTACTTGCGCGCGAGGCGACCCGCGTAGTCCGCCGGGCCCGGCTGCACCTTCGGCGCCGACGGGTCGAGCTCGAACGATCGCCACACGACCTCGACCTCGTCGCGGTGTGCGAAGCCCGCGAGCGCGGCCTCCAGGCGGCGCTTGCCCACGTAGCACCAGGGGCACGCAATGTCGGACCACACGTCGATGCGCAGCGTCTTGCTCATGGGCGCACACTGCGTCGCGCGCGACGCTCCGCGCTACGGTGCGCGGGCGCCACGCGGAGGTTGCGCGCGCGTCGTGAGTCGGGCGATGGTCGGCGCATCGTGCGCGGTCTTCTGCTCATCGCCTGCGTCACTGCGATGGGGTGCCTCGAGGGCACGTCGACGGTCGCGCGGCCCACGTGCGCCAACAGCTCCGTGGCGCGCGCCACGCTCGCCTTTGGCCTGTCGCCGGAGCCTGTCGCCGACGACGGCGAGGTGGTGCCCGCCTACGGCCCGCAGGGCGGGAGCCACCTGTGGGTGGGTGCGTCGGTCGTGGGGCTCGCGCCGCCGCTCTCCTACGCGTTCGAAGCGCGCGACGCGTTCTCGGGGGCGCGCCTCGGCGTCGGGCGCACGCAGGGCGGGTGCGACGTCTCCGCGGCGCGGCTCTTTCTCAACGGGCTGTTTCCCGCCGGCGCGGGGCTCGCGTCGGTGCGCGTCGTAGCGCGCGACGGGGCCGGGCGTGAGGCCTCGCAGCGCGCGCGGGTGTGGATCGGCGTGCGGCTCCCGGCGTGCGTCCCTGCGGCGGGCGTGCAGCCCTCGCTCACGCCGGTGCTCCTCGCGAGCGCCACGCGCGGCCGCGAAGACGCGCGCTCGCTGCGCGACGGCGACGCGCCCACGCCGACGATCTATGGCGACGCGCTCGTGGGCGCCGCCGTGACGGGCTTCGCGGCCTCGGCGGTGACGCTCACCGCGCGGCTCTACGCCGACACCTCCGCGGGGCGCACGCTGCTCTCCGAAGTGATCGCGGCGCCGACCACCGGCGACACCGCCGTGGCGCCCGCCGTGCGACGCGCCGTGGGCGACTGCGTAGCGCCCGCGACGGCGCACGTTCCCCTCGCGGTCGCGCTCGATGGCGCCGTGCTCGTGCTCACGGCCGACGACGGCCTCGGTCATCGACGCACCGAAGAGCGTCGCCTCGGCGCGCGCGCCGACGCGGGTGTGGTGGACGCGGGCTTCGTCGATGCGCCCACCCTCGATGGGTCTGGCGACGCACCCGCCGATGGGACGGTCGTGCCAGATGCGAGTGTGCTCGACGCCGCGCCCGGCGCCGCCGTCGCGGGGCTCGCGGTGCGCAGCGTGGCCGAGCTCTCGGGCTACGCGCACCTGCACGACCTGCTGGTCGACGGCGACGTGGTGTACGTGGCCGATTCCAACGGGCTCCCGGTGCTTCGGCGCGGCGCCGACGGGGGCCTCACGGTGATCAACCCCGTGGCCGTTCCGCGGGCGCAGCACTGCGCGGCGCTCGCGCTGCATCGGCGATCGAACACGCTCCTGTGCGTCGCGGCCGACACCGAGGTGGTCGACCGCATCGACGTCTCGACGCCCGCGTCGCCGCGCTCGCGCCCGTGGTCGGTGACGTTGAACGACACCGCGCCCGGCGCGTGGGTGCGCTCGGTGCCCGACCTCGCCGTGGTGGGCGACACGCTGTGGCTCGCGACGCAGCCCGTCGGGCTCGTGCGCGCCACGCTCGGCGACGACGGAACGCCCCGCGACCTCACGCGCACGGGCATCGGCGCCGACGTGGTGGGCGTCGCCGCGGGGGGAGGGCGCCTCGCGCTCCTCGACCGCGCGCAGGGGCTCGTGGTGCTCTCCGAGCCCGCGCTCACGCCCCTCGGGCGCGCCGCGCTCGACGGCCCGCCGCTCGACCTCGCGCTCGACGGAGACCGCCTCGCCGTTGCCCTCGGATCGGAGGGCGCGCGGGTCTTCGAAATCGTACCCGGCGGACTGCGCGAGGTCGCGCGCGTGCAGCCGCGCTGCGTGGCGAGCGCCGTCGCGCTCTCGGGCGATCGGCTCGCCGTCGCGTGCCTCAGCGGGGTCACGCTCTACGACCTCGGCGCGTCGCCACCGCGCGTGGCGGGCTACCACGCGGCGCGCTTCGGTATGCTCGACGTGGCCTTCGTGCCCGACGGGATGCTCGTCTCCGACTGGTTCACGGTCACGCTGCTCGCGACGCGCCTCGACGGCGTTGTCACCTACCCCGACGTGCCCGGCGCGATGATGCTCGCGCCCGCCGTCGATGCGCGATTCACCGTGCGAAACCCCTCGCAGACAGCCCTCACGACGCAGTGGCGCCTCGAGGGCGGCGGCGCGCGCGCGGCGCAGGGGATGCTCACGCTCCCGCCCTCGGGTGACGGTACGCTCACGCTCCCGGCGGCGCTCGTCGCGGCGGCGGCGGCGTCGAGCGGCGGGGCCGACGTGGTGTTCACGAGCGACGCGGCGCCCGGCGGCGGAGAGGCGCGCGTTCACCTTCTGCCGCGCCTCGCGACGGAGCTACCCGCGCGCGGTGTGGTGGCGGTGGGCGACACGTTTCCGACGCTGCGGCGCACGCGCGCCACCGCGGCGCCCCCGGTGTTGCCGCAGCCGGGAGCGCCCACCACGGTGATGTTTCTCACCGTCGATTGTTTCCTCCAGTGGGTGCAGCTCGAAGACATGGCGTGGACGCGCGCGCACGACCCCGCGGCGCCCGAGGCCACGGTGCTCGTGCTCACCGAGAGCGCCGAAGAGGCCTTCGATCCGTCGCCGTGGTTGAGCCTCCACGGCGCGGCGGGGCTCCGGGCGTGGCAGTGGGCCGACTATGCGCGCAGCGTGGCGGGGCAGGAGGCGCAGACCAACCCCCGCGTCGCCTTCGAGGGGAGCTTCGCGACGCGCATCCCCGGCGCTGATTTTCCCCACGATTTTGTGGTCGACGGGCGCGGCCTCACGGTTGACACGGTGCGCATGTACCGCGGCCGCTGGCCCCTCGTGCGATGAGCGCGCTCGCCACGCGGTAGTCGTGCGGGCCGTGGTGGGCGACAATGGGCGCACGCCCATGACGCTCCCCTCGCGCCTCGCGCTGATCTTCGCGGCCTCGCTCGCGGCCTGTTCGAGCACGGTGACCCCGTCGCCCTCCGACGCGTCGACCGACGTCGCCGTCGATGGCGGCGCGTTCTGCACGCTCCCCAACGGCGGCCTCTGCGCGCGCGGCGTGAGCTGCCCCGCGGGCGACGGGTGCAACACGTGCTCTTGCTATGGCCCCGGGCCCACCGCGAGCTGCACGCTCATCGGCTGCGTGGTGCCCGACGCCGGGCCGCGCACGTGCGCGCGCAGCGCCGACTGTGCGGGCGGCGACGTCTGCCAGTTTCTCACGCCGGGGTGCGGCGTTGTGGGCACCTGCGGCGCGGTGCGCGACTGCGCCTTTCTCGGCGACTACTGCGGCTGCGACGGCGTGACCTTTCGCGACTGCGCGGGCGGCGCGGTGGCGGCGCGCTACGCCAGC
>CAISKJ010001765.1 GCA_903885885.1 uncultured delta proteobacterium | reverse complement strand
GCCCGCGCCGGCCGCGCCGGAGGCCTCGCTCGTCGACAAGCTCAAGAAGCCCGTGACGGTCGACGCGATGAAGGCCGTGCTCACCCACGAGTTCAACCTCTTCGGTAAGAAGAAGCCGTAGCGGGCGAACGGGGCGCGACCGCCCCGCGCGGGCGATCGCGTCACGACCGGTGGGTGGGGATCAGAGGGCGGGGTGCACGGCCGAGACCGCGAAGGAGCGGCCGGGGCCGTGGCAGGTGGCGCACGACTCGAGGCCGCTGGCGGTGGTGTTGAGCTGCGCGTGCGCGGCCGTCGAGGTCGCGTCGTGGCACGAGGTGCAGGCGCGCGCCGTCGGCGTGGTGAAGGTGTTCGGCGCGTGGCAGGCCGCGCAGTTGCTGATCGGCTGCGGAAAGTGCACGCCGCTGTAGTCGTCGGAGCCGATGGCGAAGCGGCCGCCCGCGACGACGCTGGGCAGCTCGGCGCCCATGTGGATGCGGTGCACCATGTTCTGGAAGTTGAGCGACTGCGTCACGCCCGTCTGGCCGGGCACCGCCGCGGTGAGCGTGGGGTTGTGGCACATCACGCAGAACGAGGTGTTCTGACGGCCGCCGCCGTGAAACGCGAGCTGCTGGTGGCAGGCGTTGCAGCGCGCGAGCTGAACGACCTCGCGGCGCGCGGCGGCGGTGACGCCCGGCGTGACCGAGAAGTTGAACACGGGGTTGGTGTTGCCGTGCGTGACGCTCGACGGGGTGGTGCGAATGAGCGTCGGGGCGAGGTACTCATACCGCGAGGCCTGCATCGCGATGGACCAGGTGCCCGCGGCGGTGAGCGGGATGATCGCCGTCGGCGGGAAGGTGAGCGAGTAGCTGCCCGGCGTGGCGCCGGCCACGAGGGTGCCCTGCGTGCCGGTGATCTGCGTGGCCGCGTAGTCGGTCGACACGGGGCCGTTCATCGTAAAGCCGAGGTGATGGGCGTCGGCACCGCGGGCACGGTGGTCGGGAGCACCGCAGGGGGCGCGCCGATCTCGGTGGTTCCGTTGTCGAAGCTGTACACGAAGGTGAACACGCCGCGGGGTCCCGCCGAGACGGCGCGCACGCGCACGCGGAAGGGCGACGGGATGCCCTGGATGGCCGAGGCGATGCCCGTGACGTTCATGGTCACGGTGCCGGTGCCCAGGCGGCTCACCGACGAGTTGGTGGGCAGCGGAGGCACCTGAGCGCCCGCGCGGTCGTTGAGGGTGAAGTTCACCGTCGGGGCGCTGCCCGGGGTGGTGTTGGTCACGCCGGTGATGGCGAAGGCCACGGTGGGGGCGCCGGGGGCGCGCGTCGGGGAGGAAGTGCGCCGTGCGAACGCCCGTCGGGGCCGTGCCCGTGCCGCCGGTCTCGCGGTGACAGACGGTGCACTCCGAGTCGGCCACGGAGCCGCCCGTGTGAATCTGCTGGTAGGGGAGCGGCGGCGTGGCGGCGGTGCCGAGGTAGATGTTGTTGTGACACGACGTGCACGCGGCCGTGGACGGGCGCGTGGCGAAGCGCGCGGCGTCGGGCGCGTCGGCGGCGCCCTCGACGTGGCACATCGCGCAGTTGCGGAGATCCTGCGGGAGCGCCACCGTGGAGTAGTCGTGGCCGTTGAGCAGCAGCGGCACGCTCGGCGTGGCGCGCACGCTGGGCATGTTGGCGCCGCGGTGAATCTGGTGAATCATGGAGCCGAACTCGAGGCTCTCGCGCGTGCCGGGCGCCTGGAGCTCGCTCGTGTGACAGCGCACGCAGAGGCGCACGTCGACGCGCGATGTTCATCGCGCAGAGGGTCAGAGCACCTTGAGTCCGAGGCCTCGCACGAGGTCGGCGGCCTGCGACGACGAGATCACCGCGCCCCGCAGCGCGCCGCACGACGACGCCGTGAGCACGCCGAGCTCGGTGCGACGCAGGTCGGCCCCCGCGAACTTCGCGTCGGTGAGCTTCGCGCCCGCGAGCCTCCCGCCTTCGAAGACCGCGTCGCGCAGGTCGACGCCCGAGAGGTTGGCGTCCATGAAGTCTACGTGGCGGAGCGTCTGCTTCGTGAGCGACACGCCGCGCAGGTCGGCCGCCACGAGGTGACAGTCTTCGAAGCGCGTGTCGCGCATGCGCGCCTTCACGAAGCTCGACCCCGTGAGCCGCGAGCCCTTGAACGACGCCTCGCCCAGCGTGGCGCCCGAGAGGTCCGCGCTCATGAGCGTGCACCGTTCGAAGCGCGCCCGCAGCGCGATGGCGCCCGCAGCGCGGAGCTTCGTGGCCGTGACGCCCACCCACTTGGTGTCTTCGAGGCGCGCCTCGCCGAAGTCGGCCTCGTCGAAGACGCCACCCTCGAAGACGGCGCCCGTGAGGTCCAAGCCCGTGAGGCACGCGTCGCGGAGCACACACCCGCGAAACGTGTAGGGCGCTTCGACATCGCGGGGGAGCGCGCGGCGCAGGTCGAGGCCCGTGAAGTCGATCGCGACGAGCTCGCGCTCCTTGCGAAAGAGAGCAGCGGCCTCGGAGAGCGTGACGGCCCGCGCGTCGGTCGTGGTCATGGGCGCGCTCGTACAACGCGTCGCGCGCCCGCGCAGCTTTCTCGCCTAGCGCCCGCAGCCCCAGCGCTTGCGGCTCGGCGGCTGAAACGTGGGAGGCGCCACGTAGGGGTGCGGCGGCGTGCGCGGTTCGAAGCACCGGATGCGACGAAACACCGTGGGCTCGTCGATCTGCGCGCCGCCGTCGTTGTTCACCGATTGAAACTCTTGAATGTTCGTGTCGATCTGACCGCGAAAATTGTCGAGGTTGTAGGCGAAGGGGCGCGTGCCGCAGAAGGCGTTGGCCACCGCCCAGCGCGTGCCGCCGAAGGTGAGCCGCAGGTCGGTCATGTGGCCGACGGCCTCTTCGACGACGACCCAGTGATCGAGGCCCGCGCGGCACACGCCGGGCTCCATCTGCGTGGGGGGCGTGTCCCACGAGTGGGCCTCGATGGTGCCGAAGAGGTCGTCGCCGCGCTGATGAATCTCGAGGGTAAACTGGTACCAGGCGCCGTTGCCCGGGTACCACCGCAGCGAGCGCCACACGCCCTCGACGGGGTTGCGGCACGTGTCGGGCGGCGCGGGCGGCGGCAGCCTCGCGAGCTGCTCCTCGATGGTGGCGGGCGCCAGCGAGGGGATGAGCACCGTGGCCCCGATGGAGGCCGCGAGGGCGCCGTAGAGAGCCCTGCGTCGCGTGGCGCGCTTCATCGGCCGCACCCGGCCCTGCGCGGCGGCTGAAACGTGGGCGGGGCCACGTAGGGGTGCGGCGGCGACACCGACTCGAAGCAGCGCACGCGACGAAACACCGTGGGGTCGTTCACTGCGCGTCCGCCGTCGTTGTTCACCGATTGAAACTCCTGAATGCCGGGCTCGAGGAGGCCCGAAAAATGGTCGAGGTTGTAGCCGAAGTAGCGCGGCCCGCAGAACACGTTGCCCACGGCCCACCGGGTGCCCCAGAAGGCCACGCGCGGCCCCGTGACGTTGCCCTCGGCGGTCATCTCGACGGTCCAGTGCGCGAGGCCCGCGGTGCACGCCGGAGGGGCCGACGCCTGCGGACCCGCGCCGAGCCACGCGTGCGCTTGAATGTGCCCCACGAGGGGCGTCGGAACGCCCGGCGGCGGGTTCACCGGCGCGCCCGGGGCGCGGTGAATCTCGAGCGTGAAGATCATCCACTCGTCGCCCGGAGCCTCGTACTTGTGGCTCATCCAGATGCCCTCGATGGGGTCCTGGCAGCTCGCGGGCGGCGGGAGGCGCGTGCGCTGCTCCTCGATGGTCGCGGGCGCGAGCGAGGGCAGGAGCACCAGCGCGGCGCCCACCCCGACGAGCGCGACGGAGGCCGCGCGGCGAGACCCGCGGCTCATGGCGTGGGTCCCTCGCGCGTGATGTCACGGAGCACGCCGTTCATCTGCTCGCGCGCGGCGGCGTCGTTGGTCGTGGTGGTTCCGTCGAGGGAGCGGAGGTCTTGCGTGGAGAGCCCCACGCGCGTCGCAAACGCCGTGCGATGAAAGGCCTCGGCGGCCCGGCTCGCGAGGTGATCGGGGGCCTCGTTGCGCGTGGCGGCCGTGTCGCTGCACCCCATCTGCGACCCGAGCGGCGACACCATGCACGTGCGCAGCGCGCGGTCGTCGCCGGTGACCGTGATGCGAAAGCCGCCGTCGCCGGTGCGCACCCGCGGCGAGCGCTCGAGCCAGTCGCCGAGCATCGGGCCCGCGTCGCCGCGCGCCTGCACCGCCACCGTGACCGGGATCGACAGCCCCATGCGACGGAGGGTGCCCGGGTCTTTCTGCAGCGAGCGCTCGTACATGCCGAGCGCGAGCTGGTTGTTGCCCGCGGCCCGCGCCGCCTCGGCCCCCACCGCCGCGACGCGCGCGTGGAGCAGCACCTCGCTCTGCGGCAGCGCCTGCACGGCCCGCTGCGCCATGGCGAGCGCGCGCTCGGGCTCGTCTTGCGCGAGGAGCACCTCGGCCTCGAGCGCGTCGTAGTAGGGCGCCATCATGGTGTTGGCCGACTCTTCGCGGCGCACGTCGCGCAGGGCCACGGCCACCACGCCGGCGCCGAGGATGTGCACGAGGTCGCCCACGAGCCACACGGGCACGGGCTCGATGCCGCCGCGCACGTAGAGGCGCAGCGTGGAGTCGAGGCGCGCCTCGTCGGCGAGCACGCTCGTCACGCGCTCGTCGTCGGGCCACGCGGCGAGGCGCTCGCCGAGGCTGCGGGCGGTGTCTCCGACGCGCGCGGTGAAGTGCGACCAGCTCGCGCGCTCGGCGTCGAGCTCGGCCTGCGTGCGCTCCAACGCCCTGCGCAAGAGGGCGTGGGCGCCGAGGGCCTGCTCGGTGTCGGAGGCCACGAGACCGCGGCGGTCGGGGCGCTCGAGGGCGCGCGTGATGAAGCGCTGCCCGGTCTCGGCCTCGGCGGCGACGAGGAGCGCGGTGGCCACGGCGGCGTCGGTCTCGGCGCGGTCTTGATCGCGCAGGTTGGCGGGCTGACGGATGCGCCAGCTCTGCATCTCGCGCAGCGCCTCGACGGCCTGCGCCATCTTGCCCTCGTCGACGTAGAGCCGCGCGAGGATGCGCCACGGGTTCGCGGTGGTGAACTCCAACCGCCGCGTCCCTTCGGTGGCGAGGCGCTCGACCTCGTCGTGGCGGAGCACGGCCCACGCGCCGAGCGCGGCGTTGTAGGCGTGCACGGTGAGGTGCGGCGCGGTGGCGGGGTTGGTGTCGGTGCTGCCGCGGGCGCGCTGCTCGGCGTTGCGAAACGCGTCGAGGCACGCGGCGTACTGCGCCTGCCGCTGCCGCGCGGCGCCCTCGATGGCGCAGAGCGCGTTGCGGCCCAGCGACTGCTGCCACGCGTCGCTGGTGGCGATGGCGCGGCGCGCGAAGTCGCGGGCCTCGTTGTAGCGGTGAAGGTGCAGGAGCGGCCACGCGTGCTCGGCGAGGAGGTCGGGGTCGTAGAGGTAGTCGTGAAACTCCAGCACGTGGAGCTGGTACTCGTACTCCTCCATTTCGCCCGCGAGCGACTGGA
This sequence comes from uncultured delta proteobacterium, assembly GCA_903885885.1. Taxonomy (GTDB): domain Bacteria; phylum Myxococcota_A; class Polyangia; order Polyangiales; genus CAISKJ01. The sequence continues at coordinate 2,559 of CAISKJ010001765.1, read as the reverse complement.
TGGCGAAGAGCACCTCGCGGTGCACCTGCCACGGCGCACCCTGCGGGCGCGTGAGGCCGTAGCGCGTCTCGTAGAGCTCGCGCGCGTGACCGAGGTGAAACATGGCCCGCGGGAGCGACCCTTCGGCCTCGCGCAGCACGCACCCGAGCACGTAGCTGCCGATGAGCGAGTCGGGGTTGGCGCGCAGCACCGCTTCGGCCTTCGTGCGCGCCGTGAGGAGCTTGTTTTCGTTGTAGAGGCGCAGGGCCTCGAGCTCGAGGGGCGTGCCCTGCACCGCGGGGGCCGCGCCGCTCTGCTGCGCGCCGACGGGCGCGGTGCCCGACAGCGCGAAGGTGAGCGCGAGCGCGAGGGGGAGCGCGTAGCGGCGAGGGCGCGCGCTCATCGCTTGAGGGTCGCCCGCGCGAGGCGCTCCATGGGTTTGGCCATGCACTCTTTGATCACGGCCTCGACGGTGTCGGTGCCCGGCGCGAGCTCGAGGCGGTGCGCGAAGATGTACTTCGCGAGGTACTCGACGTCTTCGGCGTTGACGTAGTCGCGCACCCGCGTGAGCGCCCGCGATTGAAGCGCGGGGAGCATGAGCACGAGCGAGCGCGTCGAGGCGCCCTGGAGGATGCGCGCGTCGCTGCGGGTCTGGTTGGCGATGTCGACGAGGCACTCGCGCACCTCGGGGGCGACGTGCACGGTGTTCTCGATCACGCGGCGCGCGTCGCAGATCTCGGTGCGCGTGGCGCGCGGCAGGTCGGCCCCCGCGCCCGCGCGGCGGGCCTTGTAGCTCGCGAGGATCTCGAGCTCGGCCTCGCGGTGAATGTGGTGCATGCGCACCTTGAAGAGAAAGCGATCGAGCTGCGCGCTCGGCAGGGGAAAGGTGCCCGCGAGGTCGAGGGGGTTCTGCGTGGCGATCACGAAGAACAGCTCGTCGAGCTTGCGCGTGCGGTTGTCGATGGTGGTCTGCTTCTCGGCCATCGCCTCGAGCATGGCCGACTGCACCTTCGGCGAGGTGCGGTTGATCTCGTCGGCCAGCACGATGTGGGCGAAGATGGGCCCGGCGCGGAAGAAGAAGCGGTTGGTGTTGGGGTCGAAGATGGTGGTGCCCGTCACGTCCGAGGGGAGCAGGTCGGGCGTGAACTGGATGCGGCGAAACGTGACGATGTCGTCGTCGGGCTTGTCGTCGATGATGCAGTCGCCGAGGGCCTTGGCGAGCGTGGTCTTGCCCGAGCCGGGGTAGTCTTCGAGGAGCACGTGACCGTCGCTGAGGAGCGCGATGATCATGAGCTCGATCACCTCGTCGCGGCCGCGCACGGCCATCTGCAAGCGGTTTCGCAGGCGCTGCACCACGCCGTAGGCGCCGTTGAGGTCGGTGATCGGCGGCGCCGGCGTGTGGGTGACGTGCTCGCTCTGGGTGAAGTCGCTGTCGGTGGTCATCGTTCGTTCCGTAGAGGGTCTATCGCGCGTCGAGCCACGACGCGGGGTTTACGTAGCCGACCGCGCGGCGCCAGCCTTTGGTGTTCTTGGCCACCTCGCGCGACACGTCACGGAGGAGCGTGCGCCACGTCGCGACCGAGAACGCATCGCGCGTGGCGGGGTCGAGCGCGGGGTCTGCGAGGCGCGCCGAGAGGTGCATCTCGGTGAGCTTCGCGAAGGTGGGCGCCACGTGCTTCACGCGCTCGGCGAAGTGCTCGCGCGTCTCGCCGAACTCGCGCGCGAAGCCCACCTGAGCGAGCACGTCGAGGGCCTTGCGGTAGCCCACGCGCGGCATGGCGCGGGCCCCCACGAAGCGGTACGCCACCGCGCGCCAGAGCTTGATGGCGAACATCACCGCGAGCGCCCCGAGGAGCGTCGCGAGGAGCCCGTAGCCCACCTTGCGGCCGTAGTCGTGGCGCGGTCGCGGGCGCAGCGGGCCCTGGTCCGGCGGGGCGTCGGGGGTAGGCGGCATCTGCCGCGCCATCTCGCCGAGGATGCGCTGCAGGTCTTCGTCGGGCGCCTGCCCCGGCGGGTCGAGGTTTCGCTCGGCGGCGATGTCGAGCACGATCCAGCCGTAGCCCTCGACCCAGAGCTCGGGCCACGCGTGCGCGTCGCCGCCGCGCAGCATGATGGTGGAGCCGCCGCGGCGGTTCGACTCGTCGGAGTGGTACCCCGTCGAGATGCGCGAAGGGATGCCCAGCGCGCGCCACAGGAACACCGCCGAGTGGGCGAAGTGCACGCAGTAGCCCGTGCGGTTGCCGAAGAGGAAATCGAGCGTCGGATCGGGCACGCCCGCGTGGCGCTCGCGCGTCGAGTAGGTGAGCTCGTGGTCGAGGTACAGCTTGATCGCGAGGGCCTGCGCGAAGGGGTCGTTGCGCAGCCGCGGCGGCAGGCGCTGGTCGACGATGCGGTGCGCGAGCTGCGCGAAGCGCGGGTCGGTGTGGGGGACGGTGTAGTAGCGCCACTGGTCGGCGTTCCAGTGCGGGCCGCGAGGGCCTGCATCGCCCGCGTCGCCAGCGTCGCCCGCGTCGCCCGCGTCCGTCGCGTCGACGCCGCCGTCGCGGGGCGCGCCCGAGGGCTGCCGCATGAGGTCGCGGT
>CAISKJ010001764.1 GCA_903885885.1 uncultured delta proteobacterium | reverse complement strand
CGCGCCCATGGAGCAGAGCTGCCCGGCGGGGCAGACGGTGCCGCAGGCGCCGCAGTTCTCGCGGTCGTTGGCGAGGTCGCGGCACACGTTGGAGCAGTTGGTGAAGCCCGCGCCGCACATGGTCTGACACGCGCCGCGCACGCAAAACTGCCCGAAGGGGCACGCGTTGGCGCAGGCGCCGCAGTTGCGAATGTCGGTGGTGGTGTCGACGCACATCTCGGCCCCGCCGCCAGGGCCCGCGTCGGCGCCGGGGGCCGCGCAGGGCACCTCGAGCTCGGCGCACTGGATGCGGCAGCGGCCCGCCTGGCAGGAGTAACCCTCGACGCAGGTGTTGCCGCAGGCGCCGCAGTTGGCGCGGTCGCTCTGCAGGTCGCGGCAGGTGCCCGAGCAGTTGGCGTTGCCGTCGGCGCAGGTCGACGCGCAGGCGCCGCGCGCGCACACCAGCGGTTCGGCGCAGGCGGTGCCGCAGAGGCCGCAGTTGGCGCGGTCGTTCGAGAGGTTGCGGCACGATCCCGAGCAGTTGACGAGGCCCGCGCCGCAGGAGCCCTGGCACGTGCCGGCGGAGCACACCTGCCCCGCGGCGCACGCCACGCCACAGCCGCCGCAGTTGGCGGGGTCGGTGAGGCGGTCGACGCAGCGCACACCGCACGCGAGCTGCCCCGCCGCGCACTTGGCCACGCAGGCGCCCGACGTACAGCGCTCGGTGGCCGCGCAGGTGGTGCCGCACGCGCCGCAGTTCGTCGCGGAGCTCTGCAGGTCGACGCAGACCCCGGAGCACGACGAGGTGCCCGCGTCACAGCTCGCAGCGGGCGGCGGAGGACTGCCGACGATCGAGTTGCCGCTGCACGAGAGCAGCAGCGTTGTCAACATCAAGAGCCCCGACAACCACCGTGCAGACCAGGCCATAAGAACCTCCGTGCGGGCCCTCACCCGACAGAGGGGGAGCCACGCCGCCGGACCGTGAGCGAGCGAAGAGAGAGCGTGCGCGGAGCGTGCGCAAAACCTGAATACGACGAAAAATAGAGCCGTGTCGACGTCGCCGAACGTTCGACGCGGGCTCAACTTTGCGAACACACTGTTTTCGACGCGCGTAAGCGCGCGGTCGGCGCGACGTTCGGCGCGGGCAGCGCGGGCGACGGGGCTACGCGCCGCGGAGCGAGGGTGACCGATGAGACAGGCTGTGACGGTTGCGGTGATGTTCGGCGCGGCGTCGGTCGCGTGTTGTGGCGCGCCGGAGCACGCGCTGGTGGCGCCGCTCGCGTGCCGCTTCGAGGCGACGTTGGAGGGCGTCACCGACGTCGACGTGGTGGGCCAGCGCGACACGCCGGGGGCTGACGGTCAGGGCGACGCGCGGGTGCGCGTGCGGCCGTGCTCGACGGGCGTGCTGCGCGACGTGGCGCTGCGCAACGAGGGCGGCACGTACAGCCTCTGGCACTCGACGCCCGAGACGGGGAGCTGGCTCCTCGGCGTGGCCGATCCCGCGGCGCCGACGGCGCTGCGCAACGTGCCCGAGGGGGCGCCGGGCGTGACGGTGATCGCAGGGCGTGATGTGCTGCTCTACGGCGCCGACAACGGCTCGGTGCGCGCCCGCGACACGCGCTACTCGGTGACCCTCACCTACGACGACGGCCACGTCGAGCACGGGCTCGTGCGCCGCCTCGCGCCGCTCGTGGTCGCGGGCGAGTAGCGCGCGTCCTTCGCGCGGCGGGTGACGCGTCAGGGGCGCTCCGGGTCGCACGCACCGCGCATCGCTTCCAGCGTGTTGGCCGGCGCCGACTGCGATGCGAGGAGGTCGTCGACGCGCGCGAGGAGGTCGGCCGGGCCTTGGCCACAAACGCGTACCCGTGCTCGCGGATCTCGGCGAGGCGGCTCTTCTCGTCGAGGTATCCGCTCATGAGTAGCACCGGGATGCGCGGCTTCATGCGCCGG
>CAISKJ010001763.1 GCA_903885885.1 uncultured delta proteobacterium | reverse complement strand
GTCGACGTCGGTCCAGTCGGAGAGGGCCGAGCTGAGCACGCCCGGCGCGCCCGCGTCGGCGCCCGCGAGGGGGCCCGCGGCCGTGCCCGCGCCGTCGGGCATGAGCTGCCGCGTCGAGCCGTTGAGGCCCGCCTGCGGAGCGGCCGTGGGCACCTGCGCGCCCGTCGCGGCGGTGCCGTCGAAGATGATCCGATCGCTCGCGCCCACCACCGGCGGCGTGGCCCCGTCGTTGGCGCGGTGCACGATGGCGCCGACGCCGCCCGAGTTGCCGCGGGTGTTCAGTTCGAAGTCATGAACCTCGTCGAAGATGGCCGTCCAGTTGAGGAGTCGCTGGTTGCCCATGCGGTCGAAGGTGCCGTCGAGCGACGTGGTCTGCCGCGGTCCGCGCGCGAAGAACCAGGTCACGTTGTCGGTGAGGCCGTCGGGGTGACACGTCTCGCAGGAGTTCCACCCCTGACCGCGGAGCGACCAGCGGCCCAGGCCCGTCACGAAGAAGCGCTGGCCGTTGTTGACGCTCGTCTCCATGCCCGCGGCGGGCGCGTCGGCCGAGGCCGTGGCCGCGATGGCGGCCTGCGTCGAGAGCTGCACCACCGACACGTTGCGCGAGTTGGCGTTGAGCACGTACGCGTGCGAGCGGCCCGTGGGGTTCACCACGATGCCGACGGGGAGGCGCCCCGCGGGTACGGCGCCCGTCGGCGCGAGGTTGATGAACGGCGTCGCCGGCGAGCCCGTCTCGGCGAGGGCGCCGTCGTCGCCGAAGCGCAGGCGAAACACCGCGTCGGAGCCGTACGCGGTGATGTACGCGATGTGGCTCGTGGGCACGAACGCGAGGTCGAGCGGAATGAGCGGCATGCGGCGCGCGCCGTCGTCGGGCGTGGCGGCCGTGTCGAAGAGGTTCTGCCAGGCGCGCGTGAGGGTGACGCGCTCGCCCTCGCGCTCGGCGTTCGAGGTCGTGTCCACCACGTAGAGCGTGGGGTGAATCTGCGTCTTGAAGTTGTTGGTGAGCGCGGCCGTGGCGCCCGCCGGCGTCACCGGGCCCGTCGGCCCGCGCGGCGACTCGCAGAGGCCCGTGATGTAGAGCCGGTTGTTGTTCAGCGTGGCGCTGAAGAGCTGGTTGGGGAAGCACCCCGTGACCTGCCCCGTCGTCGCCGAGGTGGCGCCCACCGAGTCGCGGAAGCCCGTGTCGCTCGTGGGCCCGAGGTAGATGAGCGGCGCCACGACGCGCGTGCCGGCGTTGAAGCGGTACACCACGCCCTGGCGGCCCACGTCGAACTCGCTCCCGTCGGTGGGCAGCGTGCCGCCGCGCGCCTGCGAGAAGAACTCGGTGACGTACACGGTCTCGTCGGCGTCGTCGCCGTTGCCGTTGTTGGTCACCACGACGGCGCGCGGGTGCGCGAGGCCCCTGCGCGACGCGACGCCCGCGCCGAGCACGGGGCTCGCGGCGATGGCGTCGTTGAGGTCGACGGTGTTGGTCACCGCCCACGTGGTCGTGTCGACCTCGCTCACGGTGCCCTCGGCCCAGTTCGACACGTAGAGCCTGCGGCCCGTGGGCGAGATGGCGAGGCCCGTCGGCTCCGAGCCCACGTTGACGCGCGCCGCGTCGAGGGTGGGCGTGCCGCGCAGGCCCGTGATACGCACCACCTGCTGCGACTTGCGGAGAATCACGTACGCGGTGTTGTTGTCGTTCGAGAGCACCGTGGCCCACGGCTCGCCGTCGGCCACCGCGAGCAGCGCGGTGCGGGTGAGCACGGGCGCGCCCGTCGCGGTCGAGACGCTAAACACGGCGATGTTGTGGGCCGTGCGGTTGGCCGCCACGATCACCTGGTCGTCGCTGCTGATCGCGATGGCCGAGCCGTTGGTCGCGCCGGTGCGAGCCATCACGGCGGGCGCATCGGGCGCCGCATCGGCGGGCGGCGTCGCGTCGGGCGCCGCATCGACGGGAGGCGTCACGTCGGGCGGAGGCGTCACGTCCGGCGCCGCATCGACGGGAGGCGTCACGTCGGGCGGAGGCGTCACGTCGGGCGTGGCGGGGGTGTCCGTGGCGATGTCGCTCGGCGGCGTCATGTCCGTCGCCGTGTCGGCGCCGGTCCCGGCATCGGTGGTAGGGGCCGGGTCGCTGGAGCACCCGAAGCCCACGACGCCCGCCAGAAGCAGGGAGAAGGTCCATTTCGATCGCATGATTGCCGTTCCTCCGTCTCAAAAAAGACCGCCCGTCGAGCGGCGCGACGACGCGCCGTCGGCAGACGAAAGACGATGTGTTCCCGCACAGGCCCGAAAGGGTCCCCTCGCGACCTCGCGGTTTGAAGCACGCATCGTATGCGCTCACGGTGCGGAGAAGGCTCCACAGAAAGCGCCGATACCCCCCATAGGGATCCCCTATTGCACGCAACGTGTTCAATCGGATCACCTATGACAACAGCGCGTCGTCCCGCAGAAGCGCTCCGTGCGTGATGTTAGCCTCGCACGATCGGAGTCCCTCGCGTGCGCTTCTTTCTCACGTGCATTTGCCTCCTGGGCCTCTCGGCCTGCGCTTCGAACGAGCCCGTCCGCAGGCACGCGCGCCCCCGGCGAGCGCGCGCCCCGCGCTCCGCCCCAGCCGCCACGGGCGCAGTGGTCCCCGCGGCGCGAAGCTTCTACACCCCGGCCCCTGGCGCACCGTCTGCGACGCCCGCGCCCCCCTCGTCGCCCCCCTCGGCAACCGTCGACCCGCGCTGCCGCGAGGTCCTCCAGCGCAACGAAGAACAGCTCGCTCGCATCGCCCGGCGCGCGTCCTGCGGCGGCGTGGCGGTGGCCGCGCTGCGCGAGTCATTCGGCGCGTGCGCGCAGGTCCCCGGCGGCACCTGGGCGCCCGAGATCGTCGACGCGCGCGACCGCGGCGAGGGCGACGCGTGCGAGCTCCTCGTGAGCTGGCGCGTGATGCTCTTTCACCCCGCCGGCGTGACCGAAGAGGGCCACGACTCCATGGGGCGCGTGGAGCGCAGCTTTCGCGTGGTGGCCTCGGGCGACGAGGCGCAGGAGTACGCGCGCATCACGCTCACCGCCAGCGACCTCGACGACGACCGCGCGCCCGAGCTCGTCGTGAGCGAGACCGTCGAAGACCACAGCGCCCGCCGCGCGCGCACGGCCATCGAGGTGTACACCGCCTCGCAAGGCGCGGTGCGCGTGTACGAGCCCACCCGCGCGATGGTGCTGCTCGGCGCCGACGACGTCGACGACGACGGCCGCGTCGACTTCTTCGTGCCCTCGCCCTACGTGTGGACGGAGGGCGCCGAGTGCGGCCTCGGCCTCGTTCACGAGCCCCTCACGCTGCTCGCCCACGCGCTCCCGAACGGCGGCTTCTCCACCCGCGACGAAGTGGCCGCGCGGCACCTCCGGCAGGCCTGCCCCGCGCGCGAGGCCCCGCACGGCGACGACCCGCCCGACCCCGCGGGCCTCGCCATCGCGTGCCGACGCCTGTGGGGAGCCGCGCCCGACGAGGCCCTCGCTCCGCTGCGCTGCGAGCGCTTCCGGTCGCCTCCGTCGACCCGCTGCGAGGGCACTGCGCGGCGGCTCCCGCCCCTCGAGGCCGGCGAGTGCCCGGCGCATTACGACGCGTGGGCGCACATGCCCCCGCCTCTGCTACTGCGTTGAGCGCGCGGCGCCATTGCGCATCGCGCGAAGGCGTGGCGTATTGAGCGGCGCCCGGGGTGACCACACTACCGCCATCCAGCGCTCGCTCGTACGCGCTGCTCCACGTCGTCATGGTGCTCGCCTGCCAGGGCGCGCCGCGCGCTCGACCGATCACCCCGGCGATCAGCGCGCCCGGCCGCGACGTCGAGCAGATGGCCCGCCCCGCCGCTCGCCCTTCGCTGCCCGAGGCCCGCGCGCTCTCGTCGGGCTGCGCGCAGTCGTGCGCCATGCGCGCAGACGGCTCGGTGTGGTGCTGGGGCTCCGCCGCGAACGACGGCGCCGCGCTGGCCCCCCGCGCGATCCCGTCACTCGCTGGTGCGCAGGCGCTCGCGTGCGGCGCGTGGCACTGCTGCGCCCTGCTCGCGCGCGGCGAGGCCTCGTGCTGGCCCCTGCGCGCGCGCCCCGGGCCCGACGCGCAGCCCGTCGTCATCGCCGAGGTGCGCGACGCCGCGGCCCTCGCCGCGGGCGGCGACACGACCTGCGCGCTGCTCCGCGACGGAGCCGTCACCTGCTGGGAGGCGCGCGCCTCGCGGCAACGCAACGGGTACTCCGCGGCGCGCGCGGTCGAGGGCGTGGTCGGCGCGCGGCAGATCGCCGTCGGCAACGGTCACGTGTGCGCGCTGATGGGCGACGGCGCGGTGCTCTGTTGGGGACGAAACCGCGACGGGCAGCTCGGCGTCGCCGCGTCGCGCACGCGTCGGGAGGCGCGCGCGGCGGCCCGCGTGGCGGGCGTTCCCGCGGCCGTCGAGCTCGCCGCGGGCGAGCGCC
>CAISKJ010001762.1 GCA_903885885.1 uncultured delta proteobacterium | reverse complement strand
CGCGACGGGCTCGGGCTTCGCGACGGGCTCGGGCTTCGCGACGGGCTCGGGCTTCGCGACGGGCTCGGGCTTCGCGACGGGCTCGGGCTTCGCGACGGGCTCGGGCTCGACGCGGGCCTTTGTGGCGCGGCCGCGCGCGCCCTTGGGTTTGGCGCCCTCGTAGCCGTGTGTGGCGAGGAGGTGCGCGCGGAGCTCGTCGGCGACGAGGTCTTTCGCGCGGGGCGACTCGAGGAAGTCGATCACGGCGGCGAGCGCGGCGGGGAAGGTGCCCGTGCACGACATCCACGTGAGGAGCTTCGAGGTGAGGCGCGACTGCTCGGCGCGCGAGGGCTCGCTCGAGCGCACCGACTCGATCATGCTCTCGAGCTGGGCGTAGCGCGACACGACGTGGGCCGTGGCCGACGAGGTGACCTCGACGCCGCTCTGCAAGAGGGCCACGAGGGTGCGCCCGTCGGCGATGCCGCGGCGCGCGAGCTCGCGGCGCAGGAGGCCGTAGGTGTCGTGCGCGCCCTCGTCGTGGGCGTTGATGCGGTCGGCGAAGGGCTTGAACACGCCGCGCAGCTCGCCCGCGGCGCAGGCCACGTCGAGGATGCGGTCGTCGATCTCGCTCTTGGATTCGAGGCCCGGGGTGATGAGCTCGCCGAGGCGGAGCGCGATGGCCGCGTGGTCGGCGCCGGCCTGGGGCATGGGGCCGCCGGAGCGCACGTACTCGACGAGGGCCGCCTCGCGGTCGCTGAGGCCGGCCTTCGGAATGGCCCGCACGCGCTGCCGCGTGGCGTCGGCCGCCGAGGCGTCGGCGGAGGCGGCGGCGCGCACGAGGTCGGCGGCGTGGAGCACGCGGAACCCGTCGCGTTCGAAGCGCGCGGCCACCTGGGCGTAGGCCGCCGACGGGTGAAAGCCGAAGTGCTTCTGCCCGATGGCGCCGGCGTCGTAGAGCTCGTGGCCGAAGCTCTCGAGGGCCACCTCGGTGACGAGGTCGAGGAGCTCCATCACCATGGCCGCGAGGGGGGCGGCGACGGGCTCTTCGGGCAGGCGCTCGTCGAGCGACGACCGGGCCGTGTGCAGCGGCGAGAGCAGGTAGCACGCGAGCTCTTCGAAGACCTCGGGCATCTGCCGGGCTTCGATGAGGGGGCGCGCGATCGGCCAGTCTCTTACGCGAAAAACAATGACAGACGGAGACTCCATGGGGGGCACGCCAGTGCGCCGTAACACCGCGCGCGGCACCCGTTCAAGCGGCAATCACCGCAGCTCCGCAGGTTTTCGCGAATCGCGCGCGCGTTCGCGGGTTGCGCCCGCCCGCCGTTTTGATTCAACAATGCCCGCACCGCACCGATGAAGCGCCCGCTCGCCTGCCTGCTGTTCGCCGTGCTGTTCGCCGCCGCCGCGCCCGCCGCGGCGACGCCCTACGCGCTCACCCCCGCCGACCGCACCGAGATCGCCGCGCTCGCCCGCAGCTTCTTCGAAGCGACGCGCGACGGCGCGCGCGACGTGGCCGCGGTGTTCCCCTCGCCGGTCGAGCTCCGGGGCATCTTTCCTGCGCCGCGGGGCGGCGCCGTCGACGCGGGGCCTACGCCCGTCGACGAGATCGTGCAGCGCCAGTTTCAGGCCATTGAGCGCGACGTTCGCGCGCTGCGCGAGGTGTTTCGCGGCGGGGTCTTCGTGGGCCTGGGCGCGCGCTCGTACCCCCGCGACGCCGTCGACCTGCGCCCCTGCGGCCGCTTCGCGCGCGCCACCTCGCAGTGCGGCGACGGCCCGGTGATCGAGTACACCGTGGGCGGCGAGGCGCGTCGTTTCCGCCTCGACACGCTCGCGCGCCTGCGCGGCCACTGGCGCGTCTTCGACGTGCGCCCGTAGAGAGGGCGTCGCTCAGCCCACGCGCTCGACGAGGAGGGGCGCCGCGGCGGGCGCCTCGCTGCCGACGGTGACGGCCGCCGCGAGGCGCGCGATCGCAGCCGCGGCCTGCTCGACGGAGCGTGCGTGCACCGTGGCGATCACGTCGCCCTCGGCCACGGCGTCGCCCACGTTGCGGTCGAAGACGAAGCCCACCGCGTGGTCGATGGCGTCTTCGGCGCGCGCGCGACCGGCGCCCATGGCCACGCCCGCGACGCCCACCGCGTGCGTGTCGATGGCGGTGATGTAACCCGCGCTCGGCGCGCGCAGGGGAACGAGCACCGGGGCCACGGCGAACACCGACGGGTCGTCGACGGCGCGGGGGTCGCCGCCCTGGGCTGCGACCATGGCGCGCGCCACGCGGGCCGCGCTGCCGTCGCGCACGCACGCGATGAGCTTCGCGCGGGCGTCGTCTTCGTCGCGCGCGACGCCGCCCATGACGAGCATCGAGGCGCCGAGGGCGAGGGTGACCTCGGTGAGGTCCGCGGGGCCGCGGCCGTGGAGCACGTCGAAGGCCTCGATGGTCTCGAGCGAGTTGCCCACCGCGCGGCCGAGGGGGCGGTCCATGCGGGTGATCCACGCGACGCAGTCTTTGCCCGCGCCGCGGGCGACCTCGACGAGGGCCGTGGCGAGCTCGCGGGCGCGCTCGGGGGTCTTCATGAAGGCGCCGCTGCCGACCTTCACGTCGAGCACGAGGCCGTCGATGCCCTCGGCGAGCTTCTTCGACAAGATGCTCGCCACGATGAGCGGGATCGACTCGACGGTGGCGGTCACGTCGCGCAGCGCGTAGAGGCGCTTGTCGGCGGGGGCGAGCTCGCGGGTCTGCCCGATCATGCAGGTGCCCACGGCGCGCACGAGCTCACGAAAGCGCGCGATCGAGAGGTTGACCGAGAAGCCCGGGATGGCCTCGAGCTTGTCGAGGGTGCCGCCCGTGTGCCCGAGGCCGCGGCCCGACACCATGGGCACGGGCACGCCGCACGCGGCCACCATGGGGGCGAGGCAGAGCGACACCTTGTCGCCGACGCCGCCCGTGGAGTGCTTGTCGACCTTGCGCCCGGCCACATCGGAGAGGTCGACGACGACGCCCGAGTCGCGCATCGCGAGGGTGAGGGCGACGGTCTCGTCGCGGGTCATCCCCCGGAAGAACACCGCCATGGCGAGCGCGGTCATCTGGTAGTCGGGCACGTCGCCGCGCACGAAGCCGTCGATGAGCCCGCGGATCTCGTCGGTCGAGAGTGCGTGGCCATCGCGCTTGGCGGCAAGAAGTTCGGGCACGGAGCGTCGCATGACGCGCACCTATCAGCTTCGGGGGGCATCGGTCCATCGGCGGCGACATCAGAGGCGGTTTACGAGGCGCCGCGACGGTGGTAGAGAACCGCTCCGCTCCCATTCGGGGATCGTCTAATGGCAGGACGGCGGTTTTTGGTGCCGCCTACGGGGGTTCGAATCCCTCTCCCCGAACCGAGACTTCGCCCTTCTGCGAAGACATTTCCAGCGGCTCGCACCCCGCTGCGGATCCAATCGCGGATCCAATTTGAGGCCCGCGAAGCGAGGCCGGG
>CAISKJ010001761.1 GCA_903885885.1 uncultured delta proteobacterium | reverse complement strand
GTTGAACAGCGCGTTGACGGTGGTGCCGAGGCCGCAGGCCAGCAGCACATAGCCGACTCCGTCGCGGGTGCGCTCCATCGCGGGGGTGAGCGACGACGCGGAGGTCGACGCGCGCGCGTGGGTTTGCGACGGCGCGCTCCGCGATCGCCTCGAGGCGTCGGAGCTGCGCGTGCTCGACGATGACGCCGAAACACGCATGAAACAAGCGATTCTAGAGGCGTCGCACGCGGGCGACACGGTGGGCGGCGTGGCCGAGGCGGTGGCCGTCGGGCTCGTCCCCGGCCTCGGGAGCCACGTGCACTGGGACCGCAAGCTCGACGGGCGCCTCGCGCAGGCGGCGCTGTCGATTCACGCGGTGAAGGCCGTCGAGATCGGCGACGGCTGGGAGGCTGCGACCGTGCGCGGCTCGTCGGTGCACGACGCCATCGGCTACGACGCCGCGGGGCGCGCGTTCACCCGCGAGAGCAACCGCGCGGGCGGCCTCGAGGGCGGCATCACCACGGGCGAGCCCCTCGTGGTGCGCGCGGCGATGAAGCCCATCTCCACGCTGCGTCGCGCGCTCGCGAGCGTCGACGTGGTCACCAAGGAGCCCGCGCCCGCCACCGTGGAGCGCAGCGACATTTGCGCGGTGCCCGCGATGGGCGTCGTGCTCGAGGCGATGGTGGCGCTCACCCTCGCCGACGCGCTGCTCGAGAAGTTCGGCGGCGACTCCCTCGGTGAGCTCATGGCCCACGTCGCGCGCTATCGCGCGCACCTCGCGGAGTACTGACCGATGGCGCTCGACCGTCCGCTCGTGCTGAGCGGCCCCCCCGGCAGCGGCAAGAGCGCGACGGGCCCCGCGCTCGCCGCGCGCCTCGGCTACGCCCACGTCGACCTCGACGCGCTCATCGAGTTTGCCGCGGGCTCGCCCGTGCACGAGATCTTCGCGCGCGAGGGCGAGGCCACCTTTCGCGCGTGGGAGCGCGACGCGCTGACCGAGGCCCTGCGCGGGCGGCGCGTGTCGTCTCGGCCGTCGTCGGCGCGCTCGTCGACCGGTCGCTGCGTCGCGAGGTGCTGCGCGCGGCCACCGTCGTGACGCTCACGGCCCCCGTCGCGGTGCTCGCCGAGCGCCTCCGCGGCGGCCCCGTGCGACCGCTCGTCGCCGACGCGCCGGACCCCGTCGCGCGCCTCGCGTCGATCGTCGAGGCGCGCCGCGAGGCCTACGCCGAGGCCCACCTCGTGTGCGACACATCCCGCGCCGCGGTCGAGGCCACGGTGGCGCGCGCGGCTGCGCTGCACGCGCGCTCGCCCCTCGTGATGCCCCTCGGCGAGCGCTCGTACCGCGTCGAGGTGGCGCCCGTCGACGAGGGCCGCGATGAGCTCGCATCGCTGCTCTCATCGCCGAAGCACGGCACGCTCGTGACCGACCGCAAGGTGGCCGCGCTGTGGCCCGCGCTGCGCGCGATGCCCGCGCTGGCGGCGCGCGTCGAGCTCCCCACCGGCGAGGGGGCCAAGTCGCTCGCGCAGCTCGCGCGCGTGCTCGACGCCTCGCTCGCGGCGGGCGCCGATCGGCGGTGGCTCGTCGCCAGCCTCGGCGGCGGCGTGGTGAGCGACCTCGCGGGCTTCGCCGCAGCGACCCTCTTGCGCGGCGTGCGCTACGTGTCACTGCCCACCACGCTGCTCGCGATGGTCGACGCCTCGGTGGGCGGCAAGACGGCGGTGAACCACGCGCGCGGAAAGAACCTCGTCGGGGCCTTTCATCACCCGTCGCTCGTGTGGATCGACCCCGCCTTCGCGCGCACGCTCCCGCGTCGCGACTGGCGCGCGGGCATGGCCGAGGCCCTCAAGGTCGCCGTCGTCCTCGACGCCTCGCTGCTCGCGACCCTCGAGCGCCACGCGGCCGCGCTCCGCGACCCGCCCGTCGAGGGCGACGACCACGACGCGCTGCGCGCCGCGGTGATCCGCGCCGCGGTGCAGG
>CAISKJ010001760.1 GCA_903885885.1 uncultured delta proteobacterium | reverse complement strand
TCGTCGTCGTCGTCGGGCTCGCCGAGGCCCGTGACGGTGCCGTCGGCGAGGTAGCGGCGCCAGGGTTCGGCGTGCTCACGCGCGATCATCGCCTCGAGCGCCGTGGCCTTGATGCGCTCGATGGGCCTCCCGTCGGTGCTGCTGCGCGGGCGAAAGCGCATCCCGCGGCGCTCATAGACGGTGAGCTCGACTTCGAAATCGTCGGCCACATGAACGTGCGTGTACTCGCGAATCTCGCCGAACTTGAGAATGGTGACGCGCTCGGTTTCGAAGGCCCAGCCGAGGCCCTTCACGTGCGCGATGAGGGCGTCGGGGTCGTCGGTGAACACGTGCAGGTCGATGTCGCTGCCGCGGCGAATGTGGCCCGTGCTCACGCTGCCGATGAGGCGCGGTTCGAAGTCGACGAGGGCGCGCATCGCGCGCAGCGCCACGACGCGCATCGCGAAGAGGCGCCGCGTGCGGCCGTCGCCCTCGGCGAGCTCGGCGATCGAGAGGAGCGCGTCGCGGATCTCACCGTTCGACGGGAGGTCCATGGGGCGATAGCGGAGGCGCCGACCGCCCACGCGGCCGAGGAGGCGCTTGGCCGCGAGCCGCTTGGCCGTGAAGTACTGCTTCACGCCCTCTTCGTACATGAGCCGCGCGGCCTCGACGGCGATGGCTCCGCGCAGCCCTCCGGGTCCGAGTCGTGCCATGGCTCAGCGGCTCGCGGAGAGCATCGGGGTGAGGGCCTCGCGCAGCCGTCGGAGCGCGCCTCCGACGGGGCGTCCGCGGCGCGTCACGCCGTAGAGGGACTTCTGCACCACCTGCTGTGTGACACCCAGTCGCCGCGCGATTTCACCCTGCGAGAGGCCCTCGAAGAAGTGCCACTCGACGATGTCGCGTTGCCTCGCCGTGAGCGCGCCCACCGCGGCGCGCAGGGCATCAGCGAGCGCGTCGCGCGCGGGCAGGTTGTCGGTGTGCGCCCACGCGCAGGCATCGGCGGGTGTGTGGTCGAAGTCGGCGCGCAGCACCTCGCGGCGGATGCGGACCGCTACCTCAGCGGAAGCAATCCTCGCTTTCATGATGGGTGTCGGGCGCGCTGGCGCGGTGGAGTTCGAACTCGCGGAGGAGGGTGTTCACGGCTTCTTCGGGGGAGCACACGGGCGCGGTGGGAGAGCGCCCGGCGAGGTCCCATCGGCGGAGTTGTTCGAGGTCGGAGAGGTGCGTCGTGCCGCGGTAACGGCGGCGCGTTTGCCCCGGCGCGCGCAGGAGATCGAGGTGGTGGCGAACGAGCCACAGCACACGCTCGGAGACGAGGCCTTCGAGGAGGTCGGCGCCGTCGATGTCGTGTTCGGGAGAGCGGAGGGACTTGCCCACGTCGTGGAGCAGCGCAGCTGCGAGGAGCTCGGGGTCGCGGGTCTCGCGGCGCGCGTGCGAAAACACCTGAAGGGAGTGATAGAGGGCGTCGCCCTCGGGATGATACCGCGGGTCTTGCGCGATGCCATCGAGGGCGCGAAGCATGTCGAGGAGTTCGTCGTGCATCGGGGCGGCGGGGGCGGAGGGGAGTGTGTGGGCCCTCCACCCGTGGGCGCGCTCACACCCACCGGTGCGATGTGAAATCGCACTGCCCCGGAGCGCCGACGCGCGTTACCTTCCGCGCGTGAGCGACCTTCGAGACAGCTGCCTCCGGGCGATGACCGACGATGGCGGGTTCCGCGTAATGACGGCCCGCACCACCGAGACCGTGCAGGGCGTGATCGACACGCAGGGCGCAGAGGGCGACACCGCGCGCTGGCTCGCCGACCTGGTGACGGCGACCATTCTCGTGCGCGAGACGATGTCTCCCTCGTACCGCGTGCAGGGGATCATTCACGGCGCGGGGCGCTCGGGGCGGCTCGTGGCCGACGCGCACCCCGACGGCGGCACGCGCGGGCTCGTGCAGCGCAGCGGGGACAGCGACCCCGTGGTGGGCGCCGGGGCGGTGCTCGAGCTCATGCGCACCCTGCCGCGTGGGACGGTGCACAAGGGCATGGTGTCGGTGCCCGACAAGGGAGGGCTCTCGAGCGCCTTTATGGCCTACCTGCAAGAGAGCGAGCAGGTGGTGTCGATGATCGCGGTCTCGACCGTGATGGAGGGCAACAAGGTGCGCGCGGCGGGGGGCTACCTCGTGCAGCTGCTCCCCGAGCTCAGTGAGTCGATGCTCGCGATCATGACGGCGCGCCTCGACGACCTCCCGTCGATCGACACGATGCTCCGCGACGAGGCTACGACGCCGCACACCCTCATGGGCGAGCTCCTCTACGCGATGCCGCACACGCTCCTCGCCGACAGCCCGCTGGGCTTTCAGTGCCGCTGCGACGCGGTGCGCCTCATGGCCTCGCTCGCCACGCTCCCGCGCCACGAGGTGATGGAGATGGTGAATGACGGCAAGGTGATCGAGATTCAGTGCGACTACTGCCGCACCGAGTATCGCATCGAGCCCGAGCAGCTTCGGGGGCTGCTCAGCAAGAGCTGATCGCTCACTCTTCGTCGCGGGGGCGCTCGCGCTTCGCGGCGCGGGGCCCCGCGGCGACGCGAAACGACGGCGGCGCCACGCGCTCGCTGCGGCACTTCGGGCACGCGCTCGGCGTCGTGAAGCGGCCGCGGTCTTGGAAGACGTACTCGCACGCGAGGCACGTCGCGGGCGTTACCACCAGCTTGAGGGCCTCGTGGGGGAGCGAGCGCGCGAGGTGCTCGAGGTGCTCGGCGACGTCTTTCTCCGAGAGGCTCGCGGCGGCGCCGAGCTCGCGCGCCGTGGCCGACGCGTTGGCCTCACGGATGGCGAGGAGGGCTTCGAGGAGGGCGCTTCGCGCGGTCGCGCTGCGCGCGGGGGGAGGCTTCGGGGGGCGTTCGCGCAGGAGGGGTTTCGTCGCGGGGGAGGGGAGTGCGATGGTAGCGCACTCCCATCGGGGCGCGGCGCGACGTAGCGTGCGGCGGGTCGCGAGGGATCGAGGAGCGTGTGCGATGACGATCGAGCTCGAGGCGAGCGTGGTGGTGCCGCGAAAGGTCGACGACGTGTTCGCGGCCGCGGCGGGTGACGCAGATCGGCTGAAGCGGTACTTCACGGGGTATCCGCCGCTCATCCCGGGCATTGTCGCGGCGTCGATGGATGGAGGAGGAGCTCCGGCCGAGGGCGCCCTGCGCACG
>CAISKJ010001759.1 GCA_903885885.1 uncultured delta proteobacterium | reverse complement strand
TGCTGGGCGCTCAGCGCACGCGCGCGTCGAGCGAGCCGCGGCCGTAGCCCCACTGGAGCACGCGCAACGCGGCGCGCGAGCGGTAGAGCCCGCGGTCGACGAGGGCCGTCATCGCGTCTTGCACGGCGCTGCGCACGGTGGCGGCGGCGTCGACCTCGCGCAGCGCGCGCAGGTGGTTGCGCCGCGCGGCCCACGCGTCGACCTCGCCGCGACGCAGCGCCTCGACGCACACCTCGGCGGCGATGATGCCGGTGCGCAGCGCCTGCGAGATGCCCTCTCCGCTCAGCGGATCGACGTGGCGCCCCGCGTCGCCGACGGTGAGCAGCCCCGCGCGACCGCCCGCCACGCGCGGGTCGCTGAGGGGAAGCTGCCACGTGCGCACGGGGCCCACGCGCTCGGCGCGGGCGAAGCGGTCGGGGTGGCGCGCGAAGAAGTCATCGAGGGCCTTCGCGAGGGGCACGCCCGCGCTGCGGTACGCGTCGACGCGCTGGTACACGCCCACGTTGCGCACGCCGTCGACGGCGGGAAAGATCCACCCGTAGCCCCCCGGCAGCGCGCGCGCGAAGAAGTGCTCGTTGCAGTCGTCGGGGGCGGGGCCGGGCACGTTGCGCAGGTACGCCGTGGCTGACACCGCGAGGAAGCGCCCGCGGGGCTTCGGCGCGTCGAGGAGGGGCCACGCGAACGATCCCGGCCCGTCGGCGGCGATCACCGCGCGCGCGCGCCACGTCTGCTGCGCGTCGTCGCGCACGCCCACCACGCGGTCGCCGTCGAACACGGCGCCGCGCACCGCCACGCCCTCGCGCACGGCGGCCCCCGAGCGCTTCAGGGCGCCCACGAGGAGCGCGTCGAGGGCGAGGCGCTCCACGATGAGGCCCGCGTGCGCGGCGTCGTTGCGCGACACCGACGAGCCGTCGGGAAACATCGCGCGCGCAGAGCGCACCGCGGCGTGCGGGGCGCGGTCGAGGTCGTCGCCCGCGCCGAGCGAGCGGATCACCTCGACGGCGAGGCTCGACAGGGCGTCGCCGCAGGTCTTGGGGCGCGGAAAGGTCGCGCGGTCGAGCACCGTCACGCGCAGGCCGGCGCGGGCGAGGGTGATGCCGGCGGCGCAACCCGCGGGCCCCGCGCCCACCACGACGACGTCGGCCCGCTCGGGCGCCGTCACGCGCGCAGCGACGTGCTGAAGGTGATGGTCGCGCTCTTCTCGAGCATCCTGGTGACCGAGCAGTACTTCTCCATCGAGAGCTTCACGGCGCGTTCGAACTTGTGCGCGTCGATGGGCCCCGACGCTTCGAAGTGCAGCGCGATGTCGGTGTACACCGCGGGGGTCGCGTCGGCGCGCGCGCCCTTCACGGTCACCACGAGGTCTTCGAGGGGCTCCTTCTGCTGCTTCTCGAGAATGTGAATCACGTCGAGCGCGCTGCACCCGGCGAGGCCCATGAGCACCATCTCCATGGGCCGCACGCCTTCGCCCTGGCCGCCGAGCTCGGGCGGACCGTCGATGAGGGCCTTCTGACCGCCCGCGTTGGTGGCTTCGAAGAGGGCCCCGCGCACGCGGCCGATCTTCACCTCGACGACCTTCACGCCGCTCATTGCGCTCCGTCCTTTTTACCGAAGAGACCCGACGAGAGGTACCGGTCGCCGCGGTCACACAAGATCACCACCACGGTGCCCGCCTCGAGCGCGCGCGCCGTCTCGATCGCCGCCCACGTAGCGCCGCCCGCGCTCACGCCCACGAACACGCCC
>CAISKJ010001758.1 GCA_903885885.1 uncultured delta proteobacterium | reverse complement strand
TCCGACGGAACGTGGCGCCTCCGGTACGACTATCACCTCGCCTCGACGCCCCTCGCGCACGTGTGGTCGTCGGGCCTCTCAGGCACCTGGGAGGCGCAGCCCGGAGAGCCCGTCGCGGTCCGCTTTACGGTGCTCGACGACCGCTCCACCGCGGTCGCCACCATGGCCTCGGCGGGCCGCATGGAGGTCACCCTCCTGGGCCTTCAGATGCGCTTCGTACGCGCGCCCGAGTGAGCTACGCGGCGGGCTCGGCCTCGGCGGGTCGCGTCGCGTAGAAAGCCTTGCCCGTCACGACGCCGAAGCGCCCTTCACCGCGACGAGCCTGAAGAGCGACGCGGCGCTCGTGCGCACGTGGCCCCAGAGCCGCGCGAGGCCGACGCCGGCGCCCGCGGGCACGCGCGCGCGCCACCACCGCTCGGCGTCGTCGACGGGCGAGTGCACCACGCGGAGCCCGTCGTCGCGCAGCCACCGCGCCACGCGCGACCCGACGGGGAGAACCCCGACCTCGTAGCGCGGAAACGACCGCACGCGGGTCACGTAGAACTCGCCCATCCAGTGGGGCATCACGCTCACGCCGAAGAGCTGATAGTGCGGGTCGGCGCGGAGGTTGGCGGGCGACAGGCGGTTGGGGCCGAAGAGGTACAGCGTGCCCCCCGGGCGCAGCACGCGGGCGAGCTCGCGCACGGCCGCGCGGGGGTCGCGCACGTGCTCGATCACGTCGACGAAGGTCACGACGTCGAAGCGGTTGTCATCGAAGGGGAGCGCCTCGGCCTCGGCCCGCGCGAAGTCGGCGCGCGCGCCGTAGCACCCCGCGCGGAGCCTCGCGCCGGCGAGGAGCGCGTCGTCGACGTCGACGCCCGTCACCGCCGCGCCCAGCTCGGCGAGCGCCACGGGGAGCGCCCCGAGCTGGCACCCCACCTCGAGCACGCGCGCGCCGTCGAGCGGGGCGAAGCGCGCGACCTCGCGGGCGATGGTTCGGTTACGAACGATCTGGTCGAGCTCGAGTCGCAGCCACCGCGCGCGCTGCGGATCGCGCGCGTCGAGGAGGTGCTTCGCCCAGTGATCGAGGAAGGGGCGCTCGCGGGAGAGGGTGGGGTGGCCGACGTCGACGCCGGCCTCGCGCGCGAGCGCGTCGAGGGAGAGGGTCACGGAGAGGGCTGCTTCAGGGCACGGTGAAGGGGATGGTGTACGACTGGTTCTGCTGCGTAAACGACACGCTGTAGGTGCCGATCACGCGGCCGCCCACGGAGATCGACAGGGTGGTGGGGGTGTTGGGCACGCCGCACATGTCGTAGGCCACGAGGCGAATCTGGTAGCCGCCGCTCGGGGGCTGCGGGCTGTTCCAGTACACGTTCTCGACGGTGGGCGGAGCGATGCGGCAGGCGGCGTTGGCGTCGTGGTCGAGCACGCCGCCGGAGGCGCTGTTGCGCGCGCCGTAGTAGACCTCGGCGCCCGTCGGGTCGACCACGTGGAGGTCGATGTCCGACGCGGTCTGCCACGCGGCCGTGATCTGGATGTTGCCGCCCGAGTAGCCGCAGCCCTCGTCGATGACGCCGTTGCAGTTGTCGTCGAGGCCGTTGCAGGCCTCCTGCGTGCCCTGCTGGCACTGCGCCTGGAGCACCTGCACGCCCGCGGGCACCACCACGTTGGCCGTCACCGAGGTATTGAAGGTGGGCGGGGGAGGCACCGACACCGACGTCTGCACGCCGACGTTGGGCGTGGTCATCACGACGCCGGTCTGTCCGTTGACGAAGCAGCCTCCGAGCAGGTACGCAAACGCGAGCGCGAGCGTGGGGCGAGCGAGGCGGTGGAGCGTCATCACTGGGGTCATCCTTTTCGGCCGCGGCGCACGGGCGCCCGCGGGAGGCGGATTCATACGCGCTACCGGCGCGTTTCATCAACCCGCGATCGGGCGCCCTGGCGTAGGATCGCGGCGGCTTTCGATGCAATTCTTTGAACGTGAGATCGAGGTCGCCCTCGCGGCGGCGCACGCCGCGGCGGAGCTCATTCGCGGTGTGTACAGCACCGATTTCGCCGTCGAGTGGAAGGGTCACCGCGACCCGGTGACGGAGGCCGACAAGCGGGCCAACGCGCTCCTCGTCGAGGCCCTCACGCAAGCGTTTCCTGGCGACCACATCTGCGCAGAAGAGGGCGAGGCCGCGCAGTCGGCGATGGCGGCCTCGCGCGGCGGCCGCTGCTGGTTCGTCGACCCGCTCGACGGCACGCGCGAGTTCGTCGACCGCAACGGCGAGTTCTGCGTGATGGTGGGCCTCGCGGTCGACGGCGCCGCGGCGCTCGGCGTCGTGGTGGCGCCGGTGTGGGAGCGGGCCTTCGTGGGCGTCGTCGGCGAAGGCGCGTGGGAGGTCACGGGCGACGCGCGACGCGCGCTCCACGCGTCGTGG
>CAISKJ010001757.1 GCA_903885885.1 uncultured delta proteobacterium | reverse complement strand
GCGAGGGCACCGTCGGGTCGTCGTGCTTCTGCATCGTGGCGGGCACCGTCGACGTGATCAAGCGCATGCCCGCGGGCGACGCCCCGATCTCGACGCTGGGCCCCGGCGCCATCGCGGGGCAGGTCGCGCTCGTACACCGCGTGCCCCGCACGGCCACGCTGCGCGCCCGCAACGACGTGGTGGCGCTCGAGTTCAGCCGCGACACCTTCGAACGGCTGCTGGGCGCCAGCAGCCCCCTCGCGCTGCGCTTCCAACGGCAGATCGCCGTGGCGGGCATTCGTCAGCTCCGCAGCACGCTCAAGCGCGTGGCCACCGTGATGGCCGAGCACGAGCCCGCGCCGCCGGGCGCGTCGGAGCGTCCGCGGCCGACTCCCCCAGCGCGCCCGAAGGGCGACGCGCGCATCTCCACCATCGACGCGCTCACGTACATTCAAGACGCCGCGCGAGACTGGGACGTGTCGCTCGAGGCCCTCGAAGCCATCGAGGTGGAGGCGCGCCCGGGGGGTGCCCACGAAGCGCCCCCCGGCGGCCCGCTGAGGCCTCGCACCGACGAGGCTTGAACGCGGCGCGCCCTTCGACGATCGTCGTCGCGAGCCCCGACGCGCGGGGCCACAGGGCAAGGCCGCAACGATGAAGCAACTGCACGGACTCTGGCTCACCGCCGCGCTCGCCGCGTGCGCCGACGACACGCTCCCCGCGGCCACGGCCGACGCGGGCCGCCCCGAGGCCCCCAACTGCGCGAGCGCCGAGTGCCCCGCCGTCGATCTGCGCGACCGCGCGTGCAGCGACGCGACCCGCTGCCCCCCGGGGGAGGGCTGCGGCGCCGCGGGGCGCTGCGGGGTCTGCGCGCGCGACGCCGAGTGCCGCCGGGGCGAGCGCTGCGCGGCCGGCGCGTGCCTGCCCGACGCGCTGCCCGCGTGGTCGCTCGACGTCGACCCGCTCGACCTCCAAAGGATGATCAACACACCCAAAGAAGATATCTTCGTACCATGCCGCCTCGCCGTCGACGGCACCGCGTACGCGCAGGGCTGCCGCGTGCGGCTCCGCGGCGGCTCGAGCCGCGCGTTCCCCAAGAAGTCGTTTCGCATCACCTTCGACAGCGGGGTGCCGCACCCGGGCATCAACCGCAAGATCAACCTGCGCGCCGAGTTCAACGACCGGACGTCGCTGCGCAACTTCCTCGCCGTGCAGACGCTGCGGCGGCTCACGGCGGTGCCGGCCCCCTCGGCGCGCTTCGTACGCCTCACGGTGAACGGCGCTTACTACGGGCTCATGGCGGAGGTCGACGTGGTCGACGAGCACTTCCTCGAGGCCCAGGGCCTCGCGCCCGACGCGCCCACCTACGAGGCCGACCCGCCCGTCACGCTGAGCGACCAGGGCGCCGGCGCGCTCGTGCCCCTGCCCGACCGGTCCCTCTACGCGCAGGTGTACGACAAGAAGGTCGGCCCCTCGAGCGACTACGGCGACCTCGTGGGCCTCATCGAAGGCGCGATCTGGCCCGACTACCTCTCGAGCCGCGCGGGGGGCCCGGCGGCGGCGCGGATCGGCGCGCGCGTCGACGTCGGCGAGTACCTCGACTACCTCGCCGCGATGGCCTTGCTTCAGAACCACGACCACATTCGCAAGAACTACTACCTCTCGCTCCTCCCCCGCCCGCAGGGTGCGCCCCGCTGGGTCGCGATCGCGTGGGACATGGACCTCACCTTCGGGTGCCTCTGGGACGAGGGCGCGATGATCACCCTGTGCGACACGCAGACCTTCGACGCCGACCCCGCGCGCGGTCGCCTGCCCGACGGCATCGAGGGCGGCTACCCCGCGCAGTATTTCTACAACCAGCTGTCGCACCAGTTTCTGGCCGACGCGACGCTGCGCCGGGCCTTCGACGCGCGCGTGTGCGCCTACACCCGGAGCCCCTTCTGGACCACGGAGGTCCACGCGCTCATCGACGCGGCCGCGGCGCACGTTCGCGGCGCCGTGGGCGACGACCCGAACGACCGCAACGCCGACCTCGCGGGCTTCGACGCCGAGGTGGCGCGCCTCCACGAGTTCGTGCGCCGACGCGCTACGTTTCTCCGCAGCGCGCTGGCCTGCACGAACTGACGCGCGGGCCGTAACGGCGGCCCGCGTCGTGGGGTGCGACGATCCCGCGGTGCGGGCGGCTCAGTGATGGCGAGTGTGGCGGGCGTGCGGCTGCGCAGCGGGCGCAGCGGGC
>CAISKJ010001756.1 GCA_903885885.1 uncultured delta proteobacterium | reverse complement strand
GGCGGCGCCATGCTCTCAGCGCTCGGGAGCGTCTGCGCGTCGTTCGTTGTGCTCGCCGACCACGACGGCGCGACGGGCGTCGTGGCGGCCGCGTGGCCCTACGCCGTGGCCCTCGCCGCAGCGCCGCTCGCGGGTGTTCGCCCGCCGCTGCGCAGCGTCGCCGTGCTCGTGTCGGGCGCCGTGGTGGCCTTCGCGCCGACCGCCGAGGCCCTCGCGCGCGGCACGCTGAGCTACACCGCGTTCGCGGCGCTCGTCGGCGTCGCGAGCGTGGGCGCCGCGCTGCGTTGGGAGCGCCTTCGCGCGCAGAGCGACGCGCGCGGAGAGCTCGTGATCGTGAGCCTCTTCAGCGCGCTCGCGGCGCCGGGCCTGCGGCTCTTCATGGCGGCCTTCAATGGAGAAGCAGGCGCAGTGAGCGCGCCCGCGGCCTGGGCGCTCGCGGCGGCCATCGGGGCGGCGCTGCTCGCCCTCTCGTACGCGTCGACGGCGCACGTGGGACGCTCCAACCGTCGCCTCGTCGAGGCCGCCGCGCTCGCGCCGCCGCTCGTCGCGCTGACGGTGCAGTCGCTGCGAATGCAATCCGCGATGCTGCCCGTCGCCGCCCTCTTCGGCGCCGCGCTCGGCCTCCTCGCGCTGGCGCTCGCCACGCGCCGCGCTTGCGTGCTCACGTGCGCCGCGGTCGCGCTCTTCGTCAACGGGTGCATTCAGTACTTCATTCGCCTCGACGGTGTGTTCCCCGTGTCGGTGCGCATGGTCGGCTTCGGCGTCGGTTTGTTGCTCCTGGGCGTGCTCTACGAGCAACAAGTTCGCCCCCGCGTCGCCTCCATGCGCGACTGGAACTGAGCCCCGCGCCGTGACCGTGAACACCTACGACGAGCTCCCCTACGCGGACTATTGCTTTCCGCGCACGCACCCCGAGCACCTCTTCGCGCTGTCGACGCTGTGCGGCCGCGCCGCCCCGCCCTTCGCGCGCGCCCGCGTGCTCGAGCTCGGCTGCGCGCAGGGCGCCAACCTTCTGCCGATGGCGCTCGACCTGCCCGACGCGGAGTTCGTCGGCGTCGACCTCTCGAAGCGCCAGATCGACGAGGCGCGGGCGCGCGCGCAGCGTTACGGTCTGCGCAACGTGAGCTTTCGCGAGGGCTCGCTCGCGGACCTCGACGCGCGCGACGGCGACTTCGACTACGTCGTGTGCCACGGCGTGTACTCGTGGGTGCCCGCTGCGGTGCGCGACGCGATCTTTCGCGTGTGCCGCGAGCGCCTGCGCCCCGACGGCGTCGCCTACGTGAGCTTCAACACGCTGCCAGGGTGGAACGCCCTGCGCACCGTGCGAGACTTTCTGCGGCTGCACGTTCCCGATGGGCCCGCGCCGCGCAGGCTCGAGCAGTCGCGGCGCGCGCTGCGCGTGCTCGCCGAGGCGGTGCGGCTCGAGCGCGCGCCCTGGGCTGTGTGGCTTCGCGACGAGCTCGCGTGGATCGCCGAGGCCGACGACGCCTACGTGTTTCACGAGTACCTCGAGGCCGCCAACGACGCGTTCTACCTCACCGATTTCGTGGCCGACGCGCGTCGAAGCGGCCTCGCGTGGCTGTGCGACGCCGACCTCCCGACGGCCGCGCCCGCGCTGCGACTGGGCGGGGGCGGCGCCGTCGCGCTGGCGCAGTCGGTCGACTTCGCCGCCAACCGTCGCTTTCGCGCCGCGCTGCTCGTTCCCGGCGAGGCCGCGCCGGGGCGCGCCGACCCTGCGAACCTCGCGCGGCTCTTTCTCGCGGGGCGCGCCGACCTCGCCGACGAGACCCACGAGCGCGACCTCGCGAACGACGCCCCCGTCCCGTTCGTCGTCGATGAGCGCCGCGTCGAGCTCCGTGCCCCGTGGCTCAAGTGCGCCCTCGCGACGCTCGCCGAGGAGCGCCCGCGGCCCCGCTCGTACGCGTCGCTGAGCGCCGCTGTGGCGAGGCGTCTGTCGCTCTCACCCGCCGTCGGGGTCCAGCGCGCCGCGGCGCACGCGGCCGACGTGCTCGAGCTCGCGCTCGACGGGGTGGTCGAGCTGCGCGCAGGCGAGGCCCGCTATGCCGCCGAGGCCGAGCTCACCCCGCGCGCGTCGCCCCTCGCGCGGGCGCAGG
>CAISKJ010001755.1 GCA_903885885.1 uncultured delta proteobacterium | reverse complement strand
TCTTCGACGCGCCGCCGCGCAACCGGCGCCTCGCGGGCTGTTATGGTCGCCGCCCTGCATGGACGCGCACGCCTCCCACCTGCACCTGCGCGAGCGCGACCTCATGGCGCGCTGGGCCGGCGGTCGCCTCGCCGACGACGTGGCGGGCCGCGCGCGCGTCGAGCTGTACCTCGAGAACGCGTGCGCGCAGTCGTGCGGCTTCTGCGACCAGCCGCGGCAGCGCGACGGCCTCGAGGGGCGCGTTCGCCAGCGGCTCCGCGGGCTCGTCGCGTGGACCACCCCCGACCGCGCGCGCCTCGACGCCTTCGACGCGCTGTGCGCCCACGTCGACGCCGAGGCCTCGGTGGGCGAGTTCGTGCTCTCGGGCAACGACTGGGCGCTGCACCCGCTGCGCGACGGCTTCTTCGCGCGCCTCGCGACGCTCCGACGCGCGCCCCTCACGCTCTACGGCCCCTCGACGGGCCTCGCCGACCCGGCGCTCCGCGCGCGGGCCCTCGCGCTGCCCACGCTGCGCCGGGTGCAGCTCTCGCTCCACGCGTCGGACCCCGCCGCGCACGACGCCATCGTGGGCGCACCGGGCGCCGGAAGGGCGGTGCTCACCGCGCTCGAAGCCCTTCGCACAATCCCGATCGAGGTGGTGGTCAACGTCGCGCTGAGCGCCCGCGCGGTCGCTGCGCTGCCCGCCACGCTCGCCTGGCTGCGCGCCCGGGGGCTCACGGCCACGCTCCTCGCGGTGCTCCCCGACCGACGGCGCGCGGGGTGGAGCGGGGCGCTCTTTCCGCGCGCCCGCGACGTGTGCGCCGCCCTCGCGGAGAGCGACGGAGAGGCCGTGAACGCCATCCACGGCGCGCCGCCCTGCGCGGTTCCGCCGGGGCTCCGCGGGCGCCTCTCGCACGTGTGGGAGAGCCCGCACCGCGAGCCCCTCGCCTACGCCGCGGGGTGCGCCCGCTGCGTCGCGCGGCCGCGGTGCCCCGGCGTGCCCGCGAGCCAGCTGCGCGCCCACGGCGAGGCGGCCGTGACGCCCATCGACGGCTGAGCGCTACGCCCAGCGAGCCCCTTCGCGCCACGACGACCACGTGTGCGCGGCGTCGGGCGCGAGGGCCCGCGCGAGCGCGTCGCGCACCCACAGCCCCGCGTCGCGAAACGACGGGAAGGGCGCGGCGGTGTTCTCGTACCAGACGCGCGCGCGGTCGCTGTCGAAGGGGCTGCGCTTGTCGTCGCGCGGGGGCGTGCACGACACGCCAAGGGTGACCGCGCCCTGCGCGCCCGCGAGCCCGAGGCGCACGCCGTCGTCGACGAGCGCGAGGGAGGCGAGCGTCCATCCGCCCGCGAGCGCGGCGCCCACCGCGAAGGGGCCGAAGCCCACGAGGGCGCGAGGGGTCACGGCGGCCGACGTCACGGCGGCGGGCGCGTCGGCGCGGGGCGCGGGGGCGCCGTCGGACCAGCGCGCGATGGCTTCGTAGATGGCGTTCTTGGTGTCGAACGCGCGGCGCAGGCCGAGCATCATGGCGGGGCGCACGCCGCCGCCGCGGATGCGCTCGGGCGCGCCGTCGAGCCACGCCTTGCGCAGGATCCCTTCGGCCGCGCGGAGGGTGGGCTCGCGCTCCTCCCACGTCATGCCGTCGACCTCGTCGTAGGCGAGCGTGTCGTGCTGCTTGCGAAAGCGGTCCTCGCCGCGCAGCGTGCGGTCGGCGCGCACCACGAGGCCGAAGCGCGCGGGGTCGCTGCCCACGGGCGACGAGTTCGTGAGGTAGAACGACGACGGCGACAGGTCGTCGATGCAGCGCGCGTTGTCGTGCACCCACGCGCGGGTGATCTCGAAGTCCTCGGCGGTCTCGCCGGGGAAGCACGGCAGGAGATTGACGCGCACCATCATCTCGCGCGCCTCGGCCCACTCGACGAACTGCGTCGCGTGCTTGCCCGTGTGGCCCTTCATCATCTTCTTGAGCACCGCGTCGGAGGCCGACTCGACGCCGACGGTGAGCCCCACGCAGCCCGCCTCGCGCATCACGTCGAGGAGCTCCTCGGTGGCGGGACGCACGCGAAACGAGTCGGTCCATCGCACCTTCACCCGCGCCGCGAGGAGGGCCCGCGCGAAGTCGGCGCCCACGACGTTGATCTGCGTGTCGGCGAGGAAGAACTCCTCGACGTTGTAGCGGGTCGCGAGGGTGTCAAGCTGCCGGGCCACGTCGTCGAAGGGCAGGTGCGTCTGCTGCGACACGGTCTGACAGAACGCGCAGTTGAACTGACAGTCGCGCGTGAACGCGTACGGCAGCACGAGCACGCGCCCCACGGAGCCGTCGTACGCGGGCACCGGCGCCCCTTCGGCCACGATGGGGTCGCGGCGGTAGAGGTCGAGGTCGTAGATGCTGAAGTCGGGCAGCGGCCACGCCTCGTCCTCGAGCCTGGGGCCGCGGCGAATGGCGGCGACGGGCGCGCCGCGCTCCTCGGGGTCGCAGGGGGCCTCCATGCGCCCGCGGGGCGTCTCACGGAGCCACGCGAAGACCTTGCGAATCCCCGCGGGGTCCGCGGCGTTGGTGATGGCGTCGATCCCCTTTACGCCCGTGCTCCGCGCGCGGTCTCGCGCGCCGCGCGCCCCGGCGCCGCCGAGCATCACGGGGAGGCCCGTGCGGAGCTTGATCGCGCGGCCCAGCGCGAGCGACACCGCCGCCTGCGTGTGCCGGTCAATGCTGAACGCGTACGCGTCGGGGTAATAGCGCCAACAGCAGAGAGCGATGTTGTGCCGCCCAGCGTGTAGTCGCTTGCAACCGAACTCCTGCTGCCAGTAATGCTCGAAATTGAAAGACCACTCACCGTCACGGTGCTGGCCGCCACACCTGTGCTGTTAAAGAGCGCGCTCGTCTTGTTGAGCGCTGCATTGGTGTCGCCAGACACCAAACCGGCAAAGCTGTAGGTGGGTGTCACCGTCCAAGTGTCCAGTCCGTTATAGACCCTGGTTCTGTCTGCTGTGGAGTTGGTCAGTGTTGGCGTCAGCGTGGCTGCATTGATCGTCACCGCTGCGTGTGCAACGTCGAGTGCT
>CAISKJ010001754.1 GCA_903885885.1 uncultured delta proteobacterium | reverse complement strand
TGACCGTCGGCGACCTCGTGCTCGGCGACTGGTCCCCCGCGCAGCCCGACGCCCTCGCGGCCCTCCTCGCGCGCGCCGCCTACTAAGCCCACCGCGATGGCGCCCCGCCCCCACGACGCCGCGGAGCTCGCGCCCGTCGCGGTGCGCCGCGCCGACCTGCTCCTCGAGGGCTCCGTCGCGGGTCGGCGCTACGTCCACAACCCGCGCGGCTTCGAGGCCGTGGGGCTCCTCTCGCAGGCCGCGGGCGCGCTCCTCGACCACGCCGACGGGCGCACCGTCGGGGCCCTCGCCCACCAGCTCGCCATTCCCCTCGAGCGCGCGTGCACTGAGGTCGCCTACCTCGCCCGCAACGGGTTTCTCGTCGGCGACGGACTGCCCCCGCCGCGGCGCCCGCCGCCGTCGCCGCCGCGCTTCGACCTGTGGGTCCACGTCACCAACGCGTGCGACCTCGACTGCCCCCACTGCTACATCGAGAAAGACGGCCGCTCGCTCACCGACGACACCGCGCGCGCGCTCCACGACACGCTCCTTCGCACGGCGCGCGAGGGCGTTCGCGCGGTGCACCTGCGCTTCGCGGGGGGCGAAGCCATGCTGCGCTTCGACCTCGTGCGGCGCCTCTTCGACGACGCCCGCGAGGCCCTCGCCCGCGAGGGCTGCGCCCTCACCGCGGCGGTGCTCACCAACGGGACGCACACGCCCGACGAGGCCCTCGCGTGGATGCGCGACCGACGCATCGGGGTCTCGGTCTCGATCGACGGCGTAGGCGCCGCGCACGACGCGATGCGCCCGCGCGTGGGCGGCGGCGGATCCTTCGAACGCGTGGAGCGCGGCGTGGCGCGCTACCGCGACGCGGGCCTCGAGCCCTTCGCCCTGGTGACGGTTTCGAAGCGCAACCTCGACGCGATGCCCGCGCTCACCGACTGGCTCCTCGCGCGGCGCATGGGCTTTCGCTACTCGCTCGTGCGCGACCTCGAGGGCGGCGACGCGCTGCTCGACGCGCGCTCCGCGGGGTGGCGCGCGCTCCCCGGGCTCGTGCAGCTCCGGCGCAAGGTGGCGCCCGCCTCGGCGTCGCCCGCGATGCTGTCGGGCGAGGCGCTCGCGCACGTGCTCCGGGTCTTCGACGACTGCTACGACCGCATCGAGCGCGCCATGCCCCTGGCGCCGTCGTTTCGTCGCACGCACCGCTTCTGCGACCTCGAGTGGAAGCGCCCGATTCGTAAAGCCTGCGGCGCCGGCGAGGGCTCGCTCGCGGTGGCCCACGACGGCCGCGTGTCGCCGTGTCAGGCCGCGCTGCACCACGACGGTGCCTCCACGCTCGCGGGCGCGGTGGCGCTCCCGGCGCTCGCGCCCACGGTGTCGCAGCTCGGAGATTTTCGCCGCCACGCCCCCGGCGACGCGTGCGCTTCGTGTCGCTTTCGGCACTCGTGCGCGGGCGGATGCCCGCTGATGCTCTACCGCCGCGACGGCCGCGTCGACGGCCGGAGCCCCTACTGCGAGGTGTT
Source organism: uncultured delta proteobacterium (assembly GCA_903885885.1). Taxonomy (GTDB): domain Bacteria; phylum Myxococcota_A; class Polyangia; order Polyangiales; genus CAISKJ01. Next base: position 1,460 of record CAISKJ010001754.1, on the reverse strand, counting down.
TCGCGCCGTGCTCCCGCGCATCGTACGGCTCGTGGCCCTCGAGCTCGTGCACGAGCAGCGGGCGCGCGAGGCGACGGTTCGACGCGCGTAGGAGCGTCGGGGCGTGCGGTGGTAGCCTCGGCGGCATGGTGTATCCCATCCCCCCTGCGAGAGCGCCGCGCGTGTGGGACGACCCTCGCATTCGGTTCCCCGACGAGGATACGTGGGCGAAGCTGTCGCCCGCCGAGCGCGAGGCCGTGATCGAGCGCATCGAGGCGACGCTCGACGAGTACCGCGAGGCGATGTCCGAGGGCACGCGCCACGTGAAGCGAAAGATGGGGGCGGCCCTCGACCTCGACGCCCACTTTCGACGGGCGGGCCGCAAGGTGTACATCGGGTCGGAGCTGGCGGTGCTGTACCCCGGTGAAGACGTGATCGTGCCCGACGTGCTCGCGGTGCTCGACTGCGACCCCGACTACGAGCCCGAGCGCTGGATCGTGCCCGCCGAGCGGCGCGGCATCGACCTCGTGATCGAGGTGCGCAACCTCGGCAAGAAGCACAAGGACCTCGTCGAGAACGTGCGCGACTATGCGCGCGTGCGCATCCCCGAGTACTTCAGCTACGACTGCCGCCGGGGCATCCTCCGGGGGTGGCGCCTCACCGAGCCCGGCGGGCAGACGTACCTGCCGATCGTTCCGCAAGGGGGCGCGCTGCGCTCGCGGGTGCTCGAGCTCGACCTCGCCGTCGTCGACGCGCGCCTGCGCTTCTTCATCAACCAGTCGATGGTTCCGACGGAGCGCGAGCTCGTCGATCGGCTCCAACGCCTCGTCGACGAGCGCGCCGAGGCGCTCGCAGACGCCGAGCGCCAGCGCACCGACGCCGCCGACAAGCTCTCGCGTGTGCAGGTCGCCCTCGCGCGCTCGGTGCTCGACGTGTGCCGCCTCCGCGGCCTCACGCTCAGCGAAGACCAGCGCGCGCGCGTGCTCGCCGAGCCCGACGCCGCGGCGCTCGCAACGTGGGCCGAGCGCGCGCCCGATGCGCCCTCCGCCGACGCGCTCTTCGCGCCGTGACGAATCACGGTTGACCTCGACCGCCGGGGCGCGGCAAAGCATCATGCCACCATGACGGTACGCAAGGTCACTCCCAGCGAAGCGCGCGAGCTCGTCGAGCGCGACGGATACGCCTACGTCGACGTGCGCTCGGTGCCCGAGTACGAGGGCGGACACCCCGACGGGGCCTTCAACGTTCCCATCGCGCACGCGTCGCCGGGGGGTATGCAGCCCAACGGTGACTTCGTCGCGGTGATGTCCGCGGCCTTCGCCAAAGACGCGAAGCTCGTGGTGGGCTGTCTCATGGGCGGCCGCAGCGCGCGGGCCTGCGCGGCCCTCGAGGCCGCGGGCTTCACCGGCGTGGTCGATCAGCGCGCGGGCTGGGGCGGCGCCAAAGACGCCTTCGGCCGCGTGACCGAGCCCGGGTGGAGC
>CAISKJ010001753.1 GCA_903885885.1 uncultured delta proteobacterium | reverse complement strand
GCGTCGACGACGACTGCGACGGCATGACCGACGAGGGCTGCCCCTAAGGCTTGTTGATCTCCGTTCACTGGGCTCGAACGACCCGTCCGTGGCCCTCGACCGGTGGTCGAGCGGGGCATCGAGTCGCGTCATCTGCAGAAGATGCTGTTGTCACTGTTGTTCGCGTAAACGTCGTGCGATGGGCGAGATTCATCCTGAGGTGTGCACGTGACTTCGCAGACGACGCAGCGGGCAATGAGGGCAGTGCGTGGGTGGACGCTGGCGATGGCAGCGGCCCTGCTGGTGGTGGCGTGCGACGGTCGTTCGGTGGTGGGCGGCGTCGTCGAAGACAGCGGCAAAGAAGACGTCTTCGACCTCGACGCCGACGCCGTGGCCGATGTGACGCCGACGCCTGACGCCGACGTGCTGATGGTGGACGTGGGCGCCCCCGACGCGAGCGACGCGATCGTCGACACGGGCCTGCCGTACTGCACCTCCGACGAGCAATGCGGCGCTGGATCTGGAGCTCCCTACTGCGACCCCGTGCTGCGCCACTGCGTGCGCTGCGTGCCCGGCGAGCGCGACCGCTGCCCCGCCGCGCAACACTGCGATCCCATGGCCTACGAGTGCGTGGCCGGGTGCCGTGCCGACGAGGGCTGCGCCGCGGGCGACGGCGGCGTGGGCGACGGCGGTGTGGGAGACGGCGGCGTGGGCGACGGCGGCGCCGCGGGCGCGTACTGCGAGGTCGTCACGCACCGCTGCGTGCAGTGCGTGACGAGCGCGCAGTGCCCTGCGGGGACGGTGTGCGCGGGCAACACCTGCGTGCCCGGCTGCGACCCCTCGCACGCGTGCCCCTCGGGCCAGACGTGCTGCGGCGGCGGCTGCGTCGACACGCAGTCGAACGTCGCCAACTGCGGCGCCTGCGGGCGCGGGTGCGCCTTCGCCAACGCCGTGCCCGCGTGCCGCATGGGAGCCTGCGCCATCGACCGCTGCGTCGACGGCAGCGGCAACTGCGACGGCAACGAGGCCAACGGCTGCGAGACCTCGCTGCTGTCGGACCTCACCCACTGCGGCACCTGCGCGCGCACGTGCCCGCCGCTCCCGAGCGCGGCCCCCGTGTGCCGCATGGGGGCCTGCGCCATCGGCGTGTGCGCGGGCGGCTTCGGCGACTGCGACGGCGACGCCACCAACGGCTGCGAGGTCGACACGCGCGTGACCGCCGCGCACTGCAGCGCCTGCGGCATGGCGTGCCCCGGCGCGCCCAACGCCGAGCCCACCTGCGCCGGCAGCGCGTGCGGCGTGGCGTGTAACACGGGCTACGGCGACTGCGACGGCGACCGCGGCAACGGCTGCGAGGTCGACCTCGGCGCCACCGCGGCGCACTGCGGCGCGTGCGGCGCGGCGTGCGGCGCCCTCGCGCGCGCGATGGTGACCTGCACGGCGGGCCGCTGCGCCATCGGCACCTGCGACGCGGGCTACGCCGACTGCAACCGCCTCGCGGCCGACGGCTGCGAGACCGACACGCGCAGCGACGCCCTGCACTGCGGCGCGTGCGGAGCGCTTTGCCCCGTGGGGCAGGTGTGCACCGCGGGCGCGTGCAACGTGCCGTGCCCGCCGGGGCAGTCGCGCTGCGCGGGCGTGTGCACGAACACGGGCAACGACCCGGCGAACTGCGGTGCGTGCGGCGCCGCGTGCGGCGCGGGGCTCCTCTGCGGCGGCGGCGCGTGCGCGAGCACCTGCTCGGCGGGGCAGACCGTGTGCTCGGGCGCGTGCGCCACGCTGGCCACCGACAACCAGCACTGCGGCGCGTGCGGCAACCGCTGCGCGGCGGGCCAGCAGTGCACCGCGGGGGTGTGCACGCTCGTGTGCGCGGCGGGCACCACCTCGTGCGGTCGCGTGTGCGCCAACCTGCTCAGCGACAACGCCAACTGCGGCCGCTGCGGCGCGACGTGCTCGGCGTCGGAGAGCTGCATGGGCGGCGTGTGCACGCTCGTGTGCCCGCCCACGCAGACGCCCTGCGGGGGCCTCTGCGTCGACCTCTCGCGCGACTCGAACAACTGCGGCGCCTGCGGCACCCTGTGCCCCACGGGCTGCGTGGCGGGGCGCTGCGCGTCGATCGTCGACATCGAGGCCGCGCAGAACAACACCTGCGCCCTCTACGCCTCGGGGCGCGTGTTCTGCTGGGGTCTCAACCGCGGGGTGAACACGCGCGGCGGCGGCTCCTTCGCGCACAACACCACGCCGGTGCAGGTGGTCGACGTGATGGGCGCGCCGCTCGAGAACGTGACGCAGCTCGCGGGCGGCGCCGACGCGATGTGCGCACGCCGCACCAACGGCACGGTGCCGTGCTGGGGCACCGGGGTGAACATCACCGACGT
>CAISKJ010001752.1 GCA_903885885.1 uncultured delta proteobacterium | reverse complement strand
GTACGCGTGCGCGTGCTCCATCACCGCGGTGAGCATCTTGTCGTTGAGGCGGTCGGCGAGAATGTCGGCGTACAGCGAGTAGATGAGCGCGTCGGCCTCGGCGTCGTCGCCGAAGAGGGTCTCGGGCACGTCGGCGGGGCAGCGCGTGCGCGCCGCGAGAAGGGCCGGGAGCTTGTAGCCCACCTGGTCGCGCAGGGCGCGGAAGCGGAAGCGCAAGAGGTTCTTGAGCGAGGGCTTGAGCACGAACTCGTCCCACTGCACGCCGTCGAGGCGGAGCTTCGACTCGAGCGTGGCGCGCATCTGCTCGGGGCTGCCCGACAAGATGGTGACCTTCGAGGGCACCGACGTGCGCAGCTCGCGGATGAGGGCCGCGGCGCCCGGCACCGTGCGCTTGCGCTCGGGCTTCTCGACCGCCGTACGCACGATGTCGATCAGCGTGTCGAAGTCGGTGTGCAGGTAGGTCTTGTCGAGGTCCCAGCGAAAGAGATGCTGGAGCTTCGGCTGCGGCGCGGTCTCGTCGAGCTCAGACACGCGCGAACCCTATCACCGATCGCGCGCATTCATCACACGGCGGCGGGCGCGGCGACAGAACACGGCGACAGCGACGGCGCACAGGCCCCACGGCGCGGCGGAGCTCTGCGAGGCGCCCGTGGCGCTGCACGCGCACCCGCCCTCGGCGCGCACGGCGGGACTCACCGCGGGCACGTCGCCGCCCGCGTCGGAGCCGGGCATGGACATTCCGTCGGGCGGGGGAATGGTGGGCACGTCGGGGTTGAACGGCACGTCGCGCACGCTCGCGTCGGAGGGCACGAAGCCCGCGTCGTCGAGGGGCGCCTCGCCCGCGTCGGAGCCGGGCACGGTGGTGACGAGGCGACCGCGCTCGGCGGTGGCGAAGGCGTAGCCCATGGCGCACGAGTCGACGGCCTCGTCGAACTCGGCGGCGAGCTCGTCGTTCACGTCTTCGGGGGCGGCGAGGAGCACCCACACCACGTCGAGGTCGCGCGAGGCCGACGGGTACGCGGGGTTGCGCGGACCGTTGGCGCGCACGATGTCATCGATGCTCAGGTCGACGCGGCGACCGCGGATGGTGACCACGCGGTTGTAGTACTCGGGCGCGCTGTCGCGGCTGATGTTGCGCGGCACGTTCTGCGGCTCGGCGATGAGAAACGTGTCGGGCACCTCCGACGGGGGAATGAGCCCCATGCTGTAGAGGTCGTAGGGCGAGAAGCGAAACGTGGGGCGGTCGGTGCGAAACTGGCCGGGGGCGAACTCGTTCCAGTTGTTGCCCTCCATGGGCGAGCCGCCGCTGTTGAGAAAGTAGCTCCAGTGCGAGCGGTTCACGACCATGCCGTTCACGCTGTTGCCGCGCCCGAGGAGCGCGTCGCGGGTGAGCGCCGCCGGGCCCGTGCTCGCATCGCTCGCAGCGTCGGTAACCGCAGCGTCGGTAACCGCAGCGTCGGTAACCGTAGCGTCGGTAACCGCAGCGTCGGTGACCGCAGCGTCGTCGACCGCGGCGTCGGTGAGCACATCGGGCGCCCCGGCGTCGCGGCCCGTGGGAAACGCGGGCACCGCGAGGTTGGCGCCGTAGCGGTGGCCGAACTCCTGCGTGCAGATGAGAAAGCGACCGAAGATCACCGAGCGCGGGTCGGTGTAGAAGCGGTACGAGTTGAGGTACACGAAGCCGTCGAGGGGAAACGCCGACCCGAAGAACGAGTTGGTGTCGAACACCTCGTTGCGGCCGTCGACGCTGCTCCGCTGGCCGATGCCGCGCACGTCGTTGCGAATGGGGAGGTAGAACGCGAGCGGGTCGTTGCTCGACGGGATCTGCATCGCCGCGAGGAAGCGCCCCTCGTGGAAGCCCTCGACCTCGCCGAGGGCGGCCGTCGCCTCGGCGATAAACTGCGCGGTGGCGCGCGTGTTCGACGTAGGAATGGTGTCGCCGTAGTCGCCCACGTCGTCGGTGAGGATGTACCCGCGGCGCGTGACGCGCGCGACGACGATGGCCTCGGCCGAGGCGCTCTGAAGGGCCATGGCCAGGCCGAGATAGACTGCGAGACGCGGAGGGTCGAGGCGCATACGCGGTGTGATTCCTACAAGTTCTTCAGAGAAGAAACGCATCCGAGCGTCGAGGGCGGCGGACCCTACCACTTGTCGATTCGCACCGGAACGTGGCCCTCCCGCGGCGCGCGTGCCACGGCCGATGACGTTGTGCGCTGGCACCGGGGGCTGGAGCGGGCCTACGCTCCCGCGCCGTGACGAACCGAGACCCCTACCGAGACGAGCGCGCGACCCTCGCGGCCGAGAACGATCGGCTGCGCGCCGAGGTCGCCGCGCTGCGCGCGCAGCGCCTCCAGCGGCGGGCGCGCGTGGCCCTGGCGCTGTGCCTCTTCGCGCTCCACGTCGCGGCCATCACGTACGTCCCCAACCTCATCAACGCGCGCGACGACGGCCGCGTGTACCTGGGCGCCCTCGCGTCGGTGGCGCTCCTCGCCCTCGACGCCTGGGCGGCCGTTCGCTGGTTCTCGCAGAAGGTCACCGATCAACCATGAGCACCGCACCGTACCGTTCTGGCAGCGTCTCTTCGGAGACCAAATCGTTCGCCCGCAACGCCTTCATCACCCTCGCGGTGCTCGTGGGCGCCTGCGTGGTGGGCTCGGCGAGCTGCACCCGCGTCGACCCCGGCCACGTGGGCATCCGCGTGCGCCTCGCGGGCAGCTCGCGCGGCGTGCAGAACGCCCCCATCGTAACGGGTTGGGTGATGTACAACCCGCTCACCGAGCTGGTGGTGGAGTTTCCCACCAGCGTGCAGAACATCGTGTGGACGCGCGACGCCCACGAGGGCTCGCCCGCCGACGAGTCGATCACGTTTGCGTCGCAAGAGGGCGTGAGCGTCAACGCCGACGTGGGCCTCGCGTTTCACATCGACGCCGACAAGGCCCCGCGCCTCTACGGGCGTTTTCGTCAGCGCGACGTGCTCGTGCTCGCGCACGGCTACGTGCGCAACGTGGTGCGCGAGGCCATCAACGAGACCGCCTCCGAGATGCCCGTGCAAGACATCTACGGCGCTGGCAAGACGCGCCTCCTCAACGAGAGCCTGCGCAAGGTCACCGAGCGCCTCTCGTCTGAGGGTTTCGTGATCGATCAGCTCACGTTCAACTCGGCGCTGCGCCTGCCCGACAACGTGGTCGCGGCCATCAACCGCGCGATGGAGGCCACGCAGAACGCCATTCAAGCCGAGAACCGCGTACGCCAGACGCGCGCCGAGGCCGACCAGCAGGTGGCCGCCGCGCGGGGTGAAGCCGAGGCCGCGCGCCAGCGCGCGAGCGGCGAGGCCGACGGGCTCCTCATTCGGGCGCGCGCCGAGGCGCAGGCCAACGAGATCATTCGCCTCTCGATGACGCCCGCGGTGATTCAATACCGCACCCTCGAGCGCTGGGACGGGCACCTCCCCGTGGTGAACTCCGGTCAGATTCCGATGCTCACCATGGACACCGCGCAGATTCTCAACGTGCCCGAGGCCGAGCGCCGCGCGCGCCTGCAAGAGCTTCTGCACGCCAACGCCGCCCCCGGCGTGGCCCCCGCGCCCGCGGCAACCCCTCCCCCCGCTGGCGCGCAGCCGCGCCTGCAGCCCGTCGCCCCGCCGCAGCCGTAGTCGCCCTCACCCCGTCCCTCT
>CAISKJ010001751.1 GCA_903885885.1 uncultured delta proteobacterium | reverse complement strand
GGCGACGTACACGTTGCCCGCCGCGTCGGCGGCTACGCTGGGCTCCTCGCTCGCGTGAGCGCCCGCCGCGTCGGTGTCGAGGCGAAGGTCGCGAGCGCCCCACGTCGCGCCGCCGTCCGTCGACGCGCGGAGGTAGATGTCCGGGCTCCCGCTGCGGCTGTCGCGCCAGACCACATACACGCGACTTCCTACGCCGACCGCCACGTCGGGCGTCGAGGCGACGGCCGCGGTGGGCGCGGCGTCGACCTGCGTCACGGCGGCCCACGAGGCGCCACGATCGCGCGAGATCGACGACCAGATGTGACGCCCGCGCACGGTGTTGTAGATCGCCTCCCACACCGCCACCACGCCGCTCGGCGTAACCTGGAGGTGCAGGTTGAACGAGTCGTCGTTCTGCGCGGGGTTCACGCGGCGATCGGCGCTCCAGGTGAGGCCGCTCGAGGTCGACGTGCTCCCGAAGGCCTGGCGAAAATCAACGGGATCGGGCGAGCCGCGGAAGTCGCCCCACACCGAGAACACGTCCGTGCCCGACCACGCGAGCGCCGGCTGCACGCTGTCGAAGGCCCCCGCGGCGTCGCTGTCGAGCCGCACGTCGGTCGACCACGAGAAGCCGCTGTCGAGCGACCGCGCGAAGTAGATGTCGGCCGCGCCGCTGCGTCGGTCGAGGTAGGCCACGCCGACGTTGCGCCCCGAGCCCGTAATGGTCGGCTGAATCGAGTTGGCCAGCGCCACACGATCGAGGCGCACCTCGGTGCCGAAGGTGCGGAGGCACCCCTCGTCGACGACGCCGTCGCAGTTGTTGTCGATGCTGTCGCAGAGCGCCTCTTGATCGAGGTTGCGGTAGGTCGGCGGGTAGGTGCACTGCCAGCCGCGCGTGCCGCCGCAGAAGGGGCGCACGCCACCGGCCGTGCCGCACGCGCCGGTCGTCTCGGTGCCGCGCGGATTGCAGCGAAAGCCCACCGGCGGCGTCGCGAGGTCCTCGTCGATGCGGCCGTCGCAGTCGTTGTCGACCCCGTCGCAAGTCTCCGTCGCAGGCCCGGTCTCGCCGGTGCACACCACGGCGCCGCTCACGCACGCGAAGTGGCCGAAGGCGCACGCGCCCACGTTGTTGCCGCACAGCGTCGCGGGCCCTGTGCCCGGAAGCGAGCCCCCGGCGGGCGCGTCGTCGACCACGCCGTCGCAGTCGTCGTCGAGGTTGTTGCAGAACTCCACGCCCGGCGCCGTGGCGCCCACGCAGCGCAGCGCGCCGCGCTCGCACACCTGCGCGCCCCGGCGGCACACGCCCATGGCCGACGGGCCGCACGCGTCGCCCACGCCCGCGACGGTGCCGTCGTCGATGAGGCCGTTGCAGTCGTCGTCGCGCGCGTTGCACTGCTCCGGGCCCGTGCGCCCGGTGGTGGGGTCGCCGCAGCGCCACTCGCAGCCATCGGCGGGGTCGCGGTTGATGTCGGCGAAGCCCGGGAGGCACGCCCCCGCAGGCAGCGCGCACGCGCCCGCGACGCACGACGGACGCGCGCCCATGTTCGAGCACGCACGCCCGCACGACCCGCAGTTGAGCGGGTCGGTCATGGTGTTGAAGCCGTCGTCGACGCGGCCGTTGCAGTCGTTGTCGCGGCCGTCGCACACCTCGGGCCCCGACTGGACGCACGAGTACTCGCAGCCGTTCGAGGGGTCCCGGTCAAGGTCGACGGAGCCCGTACGACACGCGCCCATACGGCACGCGCCCATCACGCACGCGGCCTCCGACTGGGCGAACACGCAGACGTTGCCGCAGCGGCCGCAGTTGCCGCGGTCGCTCTGCAGGTCGAAGCCCTCGTCGACGAGGCCGTTGCAGTCGTTGTCGCGGCCGTCACAGAGTTCGCGCGTCCCCGTCGGGGTGCACGCGTACTCGCAGCCGTTCTCGGCGTTCATGTCGAGGTCGTACCAGCCCGAGTCGCACTGCCGAACCCTGCAGGCGCCGGTCACGCACGACGGGATGCTGTGCGGCCGACGGCAGTCGTTCGAGCAACGCCCGCAGTTGAGCGGGTCCGTCGCGGTGTCGAAGCCCTCGTCGACGCGGCCGTTGCAGTTGTTGTCGCGGCCGTCACAAATCTCCATGCCCGACGGGGTGCACGCCTCGGCGCCGCCGACGTCGCGGGGCGCCACGTCGACACGCGCGTCGACGCGCGACGCGTCGAACTCGCAGTTGAGGCAGTAGGGGTCGGCGTCGCAGCCGAGCGAGAGCGCCACGAGCCCGAGGGCCGCGAAGAGATAGGCCTTCATCGCGCACCTCCGACCCCGCGAGAGGCCCGCGCACGGCGCCTCCGCGAGCGCGCCGCCGCGACCGCGAGCGCCGCCACGAACACGCCGAGACCGCCGCCCGTTGCGCCCGGACGCGCGCTGCACGCGCCGCCCGAACCCACCACGCGGTCGCGCTGCACCGACGTGATCGCCGGGTCGACGCACTGCCCCGCCACGCACACCACGTTGGGAGCGCCGGGGCACGTGACCCCCGAGCACGGGTCGTCGACGATGGCCCCGTTCACGCACACACGACCCGCGGGCACGCCCACGTTCGCGCAGCTGTCGTTCTCGCACCGCGCCCGCCCGTCGACGACGCGGCACAGCTGGCCCGCCATGCAGGCGACCCCGGCGCACGGATCGCTCACGCAGCGGCCGTCGCGGCACGCCTGCCCCGCGCCGCATCGCACGTCGCCGCAGCTGCCGACGCAGGCCGCGCGACCCGTCGCATCAGGGCGGCAGAACTGCCCCGTGGGGCAGCGCATCGTCGCGCAGCCGTTGTTCACGCACGCGCCGTTGCGGCAGAGCTGCAGGCCGGTGCAGGGGTTCTCGTAGCAGGTGTTGGCGACGCAGCGCACCGACGCGCCCTCGCGCCGACACACGCGGCCCATCGCCTCGCAGTTGAGCGCCGCGCATTGATCGACGCAGCGGTCGCTCACGCACACCTGCGTCTCGGTGCAGAGCACCCCGCCGCAGAGGGGGGGCACGCAGAAGTTGTCAGCGTTGCACACGAGCCCGATGGAGCAGCGCGAGAGCTCGTCGTTCAGGCAGGGGCTGCGGCACCCGCAGCCGATGCAGCGGCCGCCGCCGGGGCACAGCGCGCCGGCGCCGGGGATGTCCTCGTCGATCATCCCGTCGCAGTCGTCGTCCATGCAGTTGCACACCTCGGTGCGCGACACGGTTCCGCCCTCGCAGCGCAGGCGCCCGTCGCGGCAGTGCTGCACGCCCGCGGCGCAGAGGCGCTCGCCGCCCTCGGCGGTCATGCACGCCGCGCCGCCGCCCGGGTCGCCCTCGTCGGTGAGGCCGTTGCAGTTGTCGTCCATGCCGTTGCACGCCTCGGCGCCGCCGCTCGTCGCGCCCTCGCAGACGTACGCGCCCATGCGGCACACGAAGCGGCCCTGGCGGCACACGCCCTGCGACGAGCCGCACGGTCCGCCGTCGGCCACGTTGTCGTCGACCACGCCGTCGCAGTCGTTGTCGACGCCGTCGCACACCTCGGCGCGCCCCGCGGGGGCGTCGCACACGAACGATCCGCCGATGCAGCGCGCAGTGCCGGCGCCGCAGCGGCCCACGAGCTCGGCGGCGCTGCACGGCCGCGTGGCGACGCGGTCGTCGACGAGCCCGTTGCAGTCGTCGTCGACGCCGTTGCACAGCTCGGCGACGGGCTGCGGCGCCGTGCAGGCGCCCCACGCGCCCGCCGCGCAGGTCTCGACGCCCGTCCCGCAGCCCGTGCGGCACGTGCGCGTGAGGCCGTCGTCGATCATGCCGTTGCAGTCGTTGTCGACGTTGTCGCAGACCTCGGCGGTGGGCACGATACGCCCGACGCAGTCGCCCCAGGTGCCCATGGAGCAGTACTGCGTGCCCGCGCCGCACGAGGTCGTGCACGCGCGCGTGACGCCCTCGTCGATCGAGCCGTTGCAGTTGTTGTCGACGCCGTCGCAGGTCTCGGCCGAGGCGGCGCCTGGCGCGCACGTCTGCGGGCGGCCGAGGCTGCACACGGGCACCGTGCGCATGCACGCGCCGACGCCGCACGTCGAGGTGCCGAGGCCCTCGTCGATCATGCCGTTGCAGTTGTTGTCGAGGCCGTCGCACACCTCGGGCACGGGGATGCACGTGGGCACGAGGCCGATTGCGCGCACGAGCGCATCTTCGAAGTCGTTGTCACCGCCGCGAAACAAGTCTTCCCAACCGAAGTAGTACCCGTTGGGAAACGTGCGCGAGCGGTAGATGAGATAGTGCACGTAGTCGCCGTCGTCGTTCACCGAGTTGTCGGTCGAATAGACGCGGTTTCGCGTGGAGTTGAGGTCGGGGCAGTTGTTGTCTTGCCCGCCCGACACGAGCTCGGGGGTCATGATGTAGAAGGCGATGGGGCCGCCGCGCCACCGCCCCATGCGCTGCATGCAGTCGAAGTCGATCTCGGTGATGTTCGCGTTCACCCACGTGGTGCAGGTGCTCGCGGCAGGCACCACGGTGCGAGGCCCGGTCGGGCACGGGCACGCGCACCCCACGCCGAGGAAGGCGTCACGGCACGCGAACACCTCCGACCGGCTCCCCGCTGCGTAGGGCGAGTCGCCCACGTTGTACCAGCCGAAGCGGTTGCGATACCCGGCCCCCTCGCCCACCATGGTAAATTGGGCGATGCGTCGGCCGTCGCTCGCGCGTGGGGCGGGCACGAAGGTCTGCGGCGACACGGCGGCGTCAGCCACGGAGTCGAGCACACCCGTCCCCTCACCCGGCGCGGGGTTCGACGCGCTGGCGAGCGATGCCTTGTTCAGGCAGCTCTGCAGTGCGAGGTCGGTCGGCACGATCTGCCCGTCGACCTGGTTGATGATCGCCTGCGCGTCGCGCGCGGTGAGCGCGAGCGAAGCAGCGACCAGCAGGGTCGCGAGTGCGGTGTTTTGCTTGCGGTAAAGCATAGGAGTGCCCCCGCGAACTCTCTCAGTTCCGCCGGGCGATCACAAGCGCGTCACGCGCCCCCGTAGGGTGTCGCCCGGGCGTCGCACATGGCGCTTCCCCGCGGCGCGCGGACCGGTGGATACTCCGTGGCCGTGTCCTCCGAGCTCCCCGGCCATCAAGCGCCCTCTAACGATGGCGCTCCGCGTGAGACTGCGCACGCGGGCGGCGGCGACGCGGGGCGCGCGTCGACGGGGCTCGCGCGGGGCCTCGTGGTGCGAAAGTCGCTGCAGGTTTGGCTGCAGCCGCTGGCTGCGCTGTCGATCGCGTCGGTGGGGCTGCTGGTCTTCTCGTGGGCGCTCGACGCGCGCGCGGGGTCGCCCGGGCTCTTCTACCTGCTCACGCACTTCGAGTCCGAGCGCGGGCAGCAGGCGCTGAGCGACGTCGGGCAGGTGGTCACCTCGATCCTCGGGGTGGCCATCTCGGTCGTGGCGATCATCGTCGAGCTGGCGTCGAACCGCTACACGCACCGCATCACGGAGCTGTTCTTCCGCACGCGGGTCAACTTCGCGGTGATGGGGCTCTTCGTGCTGTCGGGCATCAACAGCGCGTGGGTCGCGTTGACGTGGCAGCAGGACTACCACCCGGTGCGCGCGACGCTGCTCTCGATCGTGCTCATGACGGTGAGCCTCCTGCTCCTGTTGCCCTACTTCGCGTTCGTCTTCGACTTCGTCAACCCGATGAACATCGTGTCGCGCATCCGCCGCGAAACGATGGCGGCCGTGGCCGAGGCACCCGCGAGCCTGACGCTCGCGCGGGCGCGCGCCGAGAACGTGCAGCAGGTGGCCTCCGACGGCACCGAGCAGCTCTCCGACGTCGCCCTCAACGCGATGGCCAACCACGACGGCGCCATCGCGATGGCCTCGGTAAACTCGCTCGGCGAGCTGGCGAGATC
>CAISKJ010001750.1 GCA_903885885.1 uncultured delta proteobacterium | reverse complement strand
GCCGCAGTTGCCGTTGTCGGTCGCCGTCGCGACGCACACGCCGGCGCAGAGCGTCTGCCCGGCGGGGCACGTGCACGTCGAGGCCGCGCACGACTGCCCGGCGCCGCAGACGTTGCCGCAGCGGCCGCAGTTGCCGCTGTCGGTCTGCGTGGTGACGCAGGCGCCCGCGCAGAGCGTCTGCCCGGCGGGGCAGGCGCAGGCGCCGCTCGCGCAGCGCTGGCCCATGGCGCAGACGCTGCCGCAGGCGCCGCAGTTGGCGCTGTCGGCGTTGAGGTCGGCGCAGCTGCCGCCCGCGCAGGCCGTCTGGCCCGACGGGCACGCGCTGGTGCAGCGGCCCGCCGCGCAGGTCTGCCCCGTGGGGCACGCGGTGGTGCAGGCGCCGCAGTGGGCGCCGTCGCTCTGGAGGTTGAAGCACCGGATCGCGCCCGCCACGGAGCACGCGGTCTGTCCGTCGGCGCACACCGAGGTGCATGCGCCGCGTGTGCAGGTGGTGCCCGCGGCGCAGGCGTTGCCGCAGGCCCCGCAGTTGGCGGCGTCGGTGAGGGCCGACACGCAGCTGCCGCCGCAGACGATCTGATCGGTGCCGCAGGTGGGGCCGCCGAGGTCGTCGGGGGGCGTCGGCGCGTCGGGCTCGGCGTCGACGGGCGGTGCGGTGTCTTCGGGCTCGGGCGCGTCGGGCTCGACGACGTCGGGCTCGACGACGTCGGGTTCGAGCGCGGTGTCGGGGTTGATCGGCGCGTCGCCCTGGATGGGCACGTCGCTCGGGCCGATGAGCTCACCGCCGCCCTCTGCACAGCCGAGCGAGGCGAGCAGCGCGAGGGAGGCGACCTGAAGATACCGGGTGTGATTCATCGCGGGCACACGCCTCAACGCCCTGAAGGCGATCGAAGGAGGTTTCGGAAGCACGGGCCCGGCGCGCGACGGGGCTGCAGCCGGAGGCCTGTGCGGGAGGGCGGTGGGGGCGGTCAGTCTTCGCGCGGGCTGGAGGGGCTGGCGGCGATCTCGCCGCCGCGGCCGCGGATCTCGTCGCGCGCGCGCCGCGCCATCTCATCCCAGTCGGTCTGGTGGTGGCGGGCGAGGCCGTACACGTGGCCGGGGCGGTGCTCCGACACGATCGCGGTGAGCGCCCGCATGATGCGTGCGGCGATCTCTTGATCGACGGGATCGGACGCGCGGCCCTGGAGCTGCCGCGTCTCGGCCGTGATGGCCTCGATGTGCAGGCGGAGGAGCGACGGGTCCATGTCGGGGGCGTCGTTGCTGATGGTGCGAACCTCTTCGCGCAGGCGCTCGAGGGGCTCGTGAATCACACTGGGGGCCGCGTTCTCGCGGGGGGCGCGGTCGTCGTCGCCGGCGGCGCTGGCGTTGCCCCACGAGGGCTGCTCGTGGTCGCGCGAGGGCTCGCGGTCGCGCGAGGGCTCGCGGTCGCGCGAGGGCTCGCGGTCGCGGGGGGCGTCGCGCCAGGCGTCGCGGGGCGCCTCGCGGGTGCTGTACACCGGGCGCTCGCGGCCGCGGGGCGCGGGCTCGTTGCGGACGAGGTAGTCATCGATGCGTGAGGCGGCGTCGCGGAAGGTATCGCGCAGGTACGTCAGGAGCTCACGCAGATCACGGTCGATGCGGGGGCGTTCGCGGTCCATGGGCATGATGCAGGTACTCTCAATGTTCGATGGTTGGATGACATCGGCGCGCGCTCGCGCTGCCGTCGGTTACGTGCCGTAGCCTCTTCCCACGGCTCAGGGGGCCGACGCAAGGCCCGCCACGCCCGTGACCGCACCCCTCAGAGCACGAGCATGCCGCGCCGCGCGGCGCGCACGACGGCCTCCGTTCGGCTCTGCGCGCCGAGCTTCGCGAGCACCGCGTTGACGTGAAACTTCACGGTGTGATCGCTGATGCCAAGGCGGTGCGCGATGAGCTTGTTGGGCAGCCCCTCGGCCACGAGGGCGAGCACCTCGAGCTCGCGCGCGGTAAGCCCTTCGCCCGACGGCACGGCGGCGTTGGGAGCCTCGGGCGCCTCGCGGGCGAGGGCGGCCTCGGTGAACTCCGCGGCCAGCACCGTGAGGCCGTGGAGCACCGCGCGCACGGCGGCGGCGAGGGTCTCGTCGTGGGCGTCGCGGGGGAGCGCGCCGCGGGCGCCCCATGCGAGGGCGTCGCGCGCAAACGCAGCCGAGGGGACGAGCGCCACGAGGGGCGCCGCGGGCGCCGCGCTCGCGGTGAAGTGATCGACGACGGCGAGGGGGTCGGCGCCGAGGTCCCACACGATGACGTCGTGGGCGGTGGCCTCGAGGGTGAGCGCGAGGGAGGCGAGGGCGCTGACCTCGACGGGCTCCGACTGCGCGCGCAGCGCGGCGACGAGCGCGCGTCGCACGACGGGGTCGGCGGCGACGACGAGCGCGCGGGGCGCGAGGGCGAAGGTGTCGGGAGGCGCGGCGACGTGCACGAGGGGTGTGACATCGGATGGCCACGGCGCGGCGATCGTCAAGGCGACCTGACCGATCGGGCAGGTGCGCGGGGCTGCTCCAACGACCGATGGTGCGCGCTTTCGGGGGTGCGCATAGTGGCCTCGTCGCGGCGCGCTGTGCGTCGCTTCGAAAGGCGATCGGCACAACATGGATGCAACGGTTCTCTCCGACGCGCTCGCGTCGGCGGTGGAGGCAGCGGGCGCTTCGGTGGTGCGCATCGAGGGGCGCTGCGCGGGCGCGTCGGGCGTGGTCTGGTCGGCCGACGGCGTGGTGGTGACGGCGAGCCATGCCATCGGACGCGCGGAGGAGCTCACGGTGGGCCTCGCCGATGGCCGCGCGGTGAAGGCTGTCGTGGTGGCGCGCGACGCGGGCACCGACGTGGCCGTGCTCCGCGCTGAGGCCACGGGGCTCACGCCCGCGCGGTGGTCGAAGGGCGAGGGGCTCAAGGTGGGGCAGCTGGTGCTTCCGCTCGGGCGTC
>CAISKJ010001749.1 GCA_903885885.1 uncultured delta proteobacterium | reverse complement strand
GTCTGGAACCGTACGAAGCGCGCCGCCGATCCCTTCGCGGCCGACGGGGCGCGCGTGGCCGCGACGCCGCGCGAGCTCGCCGAGCGCTCCGACGTGGTGATCACCTGCCTCTCGTCGCCCAACGTGGGGGGCGCGGTGGCCACCGGGCACGACGGCCTGCTCTCGGGCGCGCGCCCGGGCCTCCGCTGGATCGACACGAGCACCATCGGCCGACCCACCGCGCTCGCCATGGGAGAGGGCGCGAAGAAGTACGGCGTCGACTTTCTCGAAGCCCCCGTCACGGGCTCGAAGCAGGGCGCGCGCGACGGCACCCTCGTGGTGATGACGGGCGGCGCGCCGGAGCTGCACGCGGCGTGCGTCCCGCTGCTCGAGGTGTTCGCCGCGAAGGTGATCTACGTGGGCCCGCTCGGCACCGCGGCGGTGATGAAGCTCATCGGCAACACGATGATCTCCTTCATGCTCGAAGGCCTCGCCGAGGGGGCCACGCTGGGGGCGCGCGCGGGCATCTCGCTCGAGAAGATCCTCGAGGTGGTGCAGGCCTCGGGCTTCGCCTCACCGTATTGGACCTTCAAGGGCGGCGCGATGGCGCGGCGCGATTTCGACACGCACTTCTCGCTCGACCTCTTGCACAAAGACCAGACCCTCGCGCTCGCCGAGGGGCAGTGGTACCGCGTGCCCATGCCGGGCCTCGCGGCCATTCAGCAGGTGACGGGCATGGCGCGCGCCCTCGGCTACGGGCGCGAAGACATCGCCGCGCAGATCAAGGCCGTCGAGACCGCCGCGGGCGGCGCGAGCGAGCGCGTCGAGCGCACCTCCGAGGTGCCCTGGGCCTCGCTGCTCACAACCGACCTCTTGCCTCGCAGGTGAGGGCCGCGACCGACACGGTGCGCGCGTCGCGCTGAAACGCCACGAGCGCGCCCGCGGGCGTCGCCACGATGCGCGCCGCGGTGCGCTCGGGCGCGACGGGCGCGACGGGTGACACCAGGAGGGGCTCCCCCCGCGAGGCGCCGTCGGGGCCGAGCACCATGACCGAGACGCGAAGCACACCGGAGCCTGAGACGCTCGTCACGAGCGCGTCGCCGCGCGACGAGGCCGCGTCGAGGCCGCCCAGGTAGAAGCCCCACGCGGTGAGGAGGTTCGCCTCGCCGAGCGGGGCGCCGTCGCGCGCGAGCCTCCGCGCGGCCACGGTGCTCAACGGCGGGAGCGTGTCGGACACCGCCTCCCACAGCGCGAGGAGCCCGTCGCCCGCGGGCGCGACGGCGAAGCGAACGCGCTCCCCGGCGTTCGCGTCGAGGGCGTACGCGTCGCGGGTGAAGGGCGTGCCGTCTTCCTGGTGGCGCCGCACGCGGAGGGAGTACCCACCCGTCGCGGCCTCGCGCTCGGACCACGCCATCACGAAGGTGCGGTCGGGCAGCGGCGCGCGTTCGAAGCGCACCGTGGGGGCGATCGGGAGCCCGAGGTCCACGGCCGACACCGTGGCGCCCGTCGCGTCGAGCTGGAGCATCGAGAGGCCCCACAGCGCGCGCACCTGCTCGGCCACGGCGGTGAAGCCCGCGCGGTTCACCATGAGGCGCTGGTAGCCCGCGAGGGGGAAGGTCATCGGCGGCTCCGCGAGGGGCGACGCGCCCAGCGGCCCCGCGCTGCCGTCGAGGCGCCACAGCGTCGCGGGCTCGCCGGTGGCCTCGGGCGTGAGCACGCCGCGGCGCGCGAGGCCGTCGTCGACCGCGAGCGAGGGCGTGAGCGCGGAGCGCGCGTGCGTCGTGGCGACGGTGACCGGCGCCGTCGCGAGCCCGTCGGCGCCCACGCGATCGACCGTGTGCGCGAGGGTGATCGGCGCGCCCGCCTCGACCTCGCAGGCGCGCAGCACCCAGGCGCCGTCGCCCGTGGCCGCGAGGTCGGAGAGGGCGCACGCGCTCGACGACGACGGTGTCGTGAGGTCGCGCACGGGGCCCACGCGCCACGCGCACGCGCCCGAAGGAACGTCGACGGTCGGCGCGTCGGCGCCCGCGTCGCCCGCGGTGCCCGCCGCGGTGGTGCCGCATGCGCTGAGCGCGATCACGACGGCGATGGCGGCGCGCATGGAGGAGGGATCCTACTCGGCGATGGCGGCGTCGAGGGCCGCGGTCACCATGTCGACGAAGCCCGTCTGGCGCTCGTCGGGGCTGAGCTTCTGGTGCGTCACGAGGCTGTCGCTCACCATGAGCACCGCGAGGGCGCGCGCGCCGTGGCGGGCGGCGAGGGTGTAGAGCCCCGCGGCCTCCATCTCGAGGGCGAGCACGTTGTAGCGGGCCCAGAGCTTCCAGGCGTCGGGCTCTTCGTCGTAGAAGGTGTCCGTCGAGAGCACGTTGCCCACGTGCACGTTGAAGCCGCGGCTCACGGCCGACTGCCACGCGCGGCGCAGGAGGTCGAAGTCGGCCGTGGGGGCGAAGCTCATGCCCTTGAAGCGCGTGGAGATCAACGACGAGTCCGTCGACGCGGCCTGCGCCACCACGAGGTCGCGCAGCCCCACCTGCGCTTGAATGGCGCCGCAGGTGCCCACGCGAACGAGCGTCTTCGCGCCGTAGGTGGCCATGAGCTCGTGGGCGTAGATCGAGATCGAGGGGATGCCCATGCCGGTGCCCTGCACCGACACGCGGCGGCCCTTGTACGAGCCCGTGAAGCCGTACATACCCCGCACTTCGTTGTAGCACTGGGGGTTGTCGAAGAAGCGCTCGGCGATGAGCTTCGCGCGCAGCGGGTCGCCCGGCAGCAGCACGATGTCAGCGATGTCGCCAGGCTTCGCAGCGAGGTGCGGTGTGGTCATTGAAATTGCTCTCCGTGAGGGCGCGCATGATGGCACCGTTTTCGCTCCGTGGAGCGCCTTCGTGACACGATGCGCGCCGCCGCTGCGCCACCGCGCACCAGAGAAGGACTCGACCGTCATGCTGCACACGCGTTCATTGGTTCTCGCGGGATGTCTCTTGTACCTCTCGGGCTGCGGGGCGCGCACCGACGCCGACGATTACCGCGTCGACGTGCCCGTCACGACCGACGTGCCCATCGCGCCCGACGTGCCCGTCGCGCCCGACGTGCCCATCGTCACCGACGTGCCCATTCCCCCGCCCGACCTCCCCGCCATGTGCCCCGGCGCGCTCACCCGCTGCGGCGCCGTGTGCAGCGACCTCCGCTTCGACAACAACAACTGCGGCGGCTGCGGCGTGAGCTGCGGCCCCATGGGCACCTGCTCCGGCGGAACGTGCGCGTCCGTGGCCTGCGTCGACGGGTTCACCTTCTGCAACGGCGAGTGCGTCGACACGAACAACAGCAGCGCACACTGCGGCGCGTGCAACGTGCTGTGCCCGACGGGCCTCACGTGCCAGGGCGGGCGGTGCACGGCGACGCTCTGCAGCCCCGGGCTCACGCTCTGCGGCAGCACCTGCGTCGACACCCTCGTCAACGTGACGAACTGCGGCGCCTGCGGCCGCGCGTGCCCGTCGGGGTCGAGCTGCCAGATGGGCGCGTGCACGCCCGCGGTGATCATGACAGGCACCCCCTTTCGCATCGACGCCCTCACGTCGTCGAACTGCCGCGCGACGGAGCACAACACCGCGACCGGCGACGACCGCGGCGGCATCGCCGTCGGCAGCGGGCGCGTGTATTACACCGGCGACGACCGCACCGCGGCCTTCGACCTCGACAGCCTCGCGCCCCTCGCGCAGGGCGCGCAGCGCCTCGACGGCATCGTCGGCGCCTCGGCCCTCAACCTCGCCCTCACGCTCGGGTCGAACCGCGCGCCCCTCGACGAGCGCACGTCGATCATCGACACGCTGCTCGCCGTGGGCCCCGACGCCAACGTCTCCGCGCGCCTCATCGCCCTCTCCAACACGATCTTCATCGACCGCATGACGATGTCGAACGGCGTCGGCATCTTCGGCGGCGTCGACCGGGTGATCGTCACCGAAGGGGCGCGCGCGTGGATCATCGACGGCCTCATGGCGCGCGTCACGCAGCTCGCCATCGCGCCCATCGGCGAGCACCAGGCCTGCGAGTCGTGGGCCTTCTGGGGCGTCGCCGAGTTCTTCGAGGGCGCCCCCTGGGTGGCCTACGTGCGCGACGCGCGCACCGTCGTGCGGCAGAACCTCGTGACCGGCGAGGTGCGCGTCGTGGCCAGCTTCGACAACCTCTCCGACATGTGCTCGTTCACCGTGCTCCCGAGCCGCAACCGCTGGTATTTCCACCACGAGGGCGGCTCCCAGTTTCGCACCGGCGACGAGACCCTCGGGTACTGCGACGCGCGCTTCCGCACGACCCCGTAGCGAGTACACTCCCGCGCCCGTGACCGACGCGCGCGCCTCGTCTCGAAGCCTCCTCCTCGCGTGCGCCCTCGGCGTCGCGGGGTGCCCCGACAACAACCCCAGCACGCCTCCGCGCGACGCGGCCGCCGACGCGC
>CAISKJ010001748.1 GCA_903885885.1 uncultured delta proteobacterium | reverse complement strand
GCCTTCGCCGAAAAGCGCCGGAGGAAAACTCCCTCGGGAGATGTGTCCCTACGTCAGCGCTCTGCGGGGGCAGTGACGCGCGGCAGCGCGGGTGGGGGCTCGATGGAACGCTACAAATCAAGCGTCGTGACGGTAGAAAAGCCCTTCTGCGCATCCCTGATAAACCTTCGCGAGGGCTCCGTGACCCCTCTCGAATGCCGGGAAGCCCTCGCTTCGATAATGCGTCGTCTTCCCGCTCCCGTCGCGCTGCGCCCTCACGGCCGCGCGCTCGGCGTCGTGGCGGGCTGAGCGCGCCCGCTACTTCGCGAGCTTGATGCTGTGCAGCTCGCGCAGGAGGCGCAGCATGTCTTCGGCCTCCTCGATCTGCCCCGCGTAGGCGAGCGTCTTGGCCCTGCCCTCGACCAGGGGAATGAGCATCTCCTGGTTGATGGTGGGGTACGCCTCGACGCGGTATCGGAGCCGCGAGGCCTCCTTCTCGAGCACCGCCCAGGCGGCCTCGCCGCGGAGGTACGCGGCCCGCGCGAGGGCGGCGTCGACGGCGTGCCACGGGCCCGTGGGGCCGTACTCGTCGCGAAACTTCTTCCACGCGGTCGAGACCTCTTCGCTGTTGGCCGTCCAGTGCACGAAGAGGCACTCGAAGTGGTTCTGCGACTTGAGGCGCGAGACGCGGCGCTCGAGCTCCTCGTGGCGGTCGTCGTGGGCGCTCCGCGCGGGCGGCGCCCACGCCAGGATGCCGAAGAGGTCGAGGAGGTACGTGAGCCGCAGCATCGACGAGGCGCGGCCCACGTGCGTGGCGAGCTCCGTCACCGGGTCGAAGGCTCGCTTCACCGTGCGATCCTCCTGGGGCAGGAGCCGCGTGCGGTGGAGGCGCGCGCCGCACTCGAGGCGCACCGTGGGGGCGAGGTGCATCTTCTCGCCGAGGGCCTCGATCACCTGCGCGTCGGTGAGCTCGCGGGCATAGACCCGCAGCCCCGCGAACACGAGGCCGGTCATGGTCTCGCGCGTCGCGTTGAGGGCGTCGTTGAGGGGGTGCTCGTCGAGCGTGTAGTGCCCGTCAGACCACGCGAACGCGCGCATGAAGCGCGCGCGGTCGCCGCCGTGGAGGAGGGGCGCGCCGCCCTCGATGCCGAGGCGCACCGTCTCGCCGTCGCCCTTTAAAATAAGCGATCCGTGCAGGTGCGGGCGCATGCCGATCTGCGAGAGCACCGCCGCGAGCGGCAGGCGCCGCGCGACCTCTTCGGCCGTCGCCGCGCGCACGAGCGGGAGGTCGTAGAGTGCGCGCGCGCCGTGAGGCACCGTGTAGGCCCCCTCGCGCGGGAGCCGCGCGCTCACCACCTCGCCCGACGTGAGCCGCGCGCCGAGGGGGATCGACGACGACGGCGGCATCGAGGCGGGCAGCACCGACGGCCGATCGAAGTCGGCGGGATACGTCGACGGCGACGCGGGCGGTGCCACCGACGGCGGCGCGGGCGCTGCTACCGAGGGCGCGACCGACATCGCGGGCGGCGCCACCGAGGGCGCGACGGACATCGCGGGCGGCGCCACCGACGGCGGCGGCGGAATCACCGCGGGCGGCGCGGAGGGAGGGATCCACGACGGGGGCGCCGACGGGGCGCGCTGCGACTCCTGGCGGGCGTGGGCGGCCTCGAGGGCGGTCTCGCGGGCGGCGGTGCTCGCGTCGCGCACGATGCACCGCGCGCCGAAGCGCTGCGAGAGGTGCTCGGCGAGGGCGCCGACGCCCCACTGGCGCCCCGCGATCACGAAGCGCCACGCGGGGGTGACCTTCACGCGGGCGTGTTGCGTGGCCTCGTCGATGAGGGCCGCGACGCGCTCGACGAGGCTCTCGAAGGCGAAGGCGAGCACCTCGGCGGGCACCGTGACCGACGCGCGCCCGGCGCCGAGAAAGGGCGTCACGAGGTGCAGCGATTTGCCCGCGGGGGTCGTCGCGAGGGCGTGGCGCACGGTGTCGGCGAGCGCGTCGCGCGCGCCCGCGAGGGCGTTGGCGTGGCGCGGGTCGAGGGTGAAGGCCAGCCACGAGACGAGGTTGTCGATGAAGAGCGAGCCGAAGGGCGCCGCTACGCCGCGGTAGGCGCGCTCGACGGGGCCGTGCTCGGTGGCTTCGAACACGCCCACCACGAGGTGGCCGAGGTCGGCGCTCACCACGAGGAGCATGCCCTCGTGGGCGTCTTCGGCGCGGCCGAGGGCCTCCGCGGGGCGTATCGTGCAGCGCACGGTGAAGCCCGCCGTCGCGGCCGCGCGCTGCAGCGCGGCCAGCGCGTCGGGGCCCGCGAACGACGGCACGCACAGCGCGGCCTCGCAGGGCGCGTCGGGCGGGTTGGCGTAGCGCGCGCGCGCGGCGGTGAGCACCCGCGCGGCCTCGGCCTCGAGCGCGGGGCGCGCGTCGGCAGGCCAGTTCCACGCGTGCGCGTCGAGCGAGGGGGCGTGGGCGGCGTTGCGCGAGAGCAGGAGCACGCGCCCGCTGTCGAAGCCCGCGACCACCGCGAGGGGTGTGGCCAGGTCGATGCCGAAGAGCAGAGGTTCCACCGAGGCGCTCCTCCCAGAGCGGTCGCCGATGGGGGCGACTTTCGCACCGCACCTTGCCCCTTCGCAAGTATGCGCCGGTGCGCAAAAATTGGTGTTGCGCGCACGCCCTGAGATGCCCGAAGCACTCGGGGCCATGGACCTCTCGCTCTCCGGTCGCGTCGCGCTGGTCACGGGCTCTTCGCGCGGCATCGGGCTCGCCATCGCGCGGGCGCTCGGGCTCGAAGGGGCCCGCGTGGTGCTGTGCGCGCGCACGGCCGAGGCGCTCGACGCCGCCGTGGCCACGCTCGCGCGCGAGGGCATCGCGGCGCACGCGGTGACGGCCGACGTGAGCACGCCGGGCGGCGCGGCCCTCGCCGTCGACGGCGCGATCGCACACTTCGGCGCGCTCGACGTGCTGGTGAACAACGCCGGCGGCTCCCTCGGCAGCGGCGGCTTCGACGTGGTGAGCGACGCGCTGTGGGGCCAGGTGATGGACCTCAACCTCGCGAGCGCGGTGCACTGCTCGCGCCGCGCGGTGGCGTGGATGAAAGACCACGGCGGCGGCGCCATCGTGCACGTGTCGAGCGTGTACGGGCGCGAGTACGGCCCGTCGGCGCCCTACGTGACGGCCAAGGGCGCGCTCATCGCGCTCGGCAAGGAGATGGCCGTCGACCTCGCGAAGCACCAGATTCGCGTGAACACGGTGGCGCCCGGATCCATCTTGTTTGAAGGCGGTTCGTGGGATCGTCGGGCGCAGCGCGAGCCCGCGCGCGTCGAGAAGATGCTCCGCGAGGAGCTGCCCTGGGGGCGCTTCGGCGCGCCCGACGAGGTGGCGAGCGTGGTGGCCTTTCTGTGCTCGCCGCGGGCCTCGTGGGTGACGGGCGCGTGCGTGCCCGTCGACGGCGCGCAGGGCCGCGCGCTCTAACGCTTCGCGCGCAGCTTCGCGAGGTGCTCGGCGATCTTCGCCTCGGTGCCGCGCGTGGTGGGCGTGTAGAACTCGGCGCCCTCGATGGCCTCGGGGAGGTAGTGCTCGGCCACGTAGCCTCCATCGGCCCGCTGCGGGTCGTTGTAGGCCGCGCCGTAGCCCCACTCCTTCATCGCCTTCGTGGGCGCGTTGCGGAGCTTCAAGGGCACGGGCAGCGCGCCCGACTTCTGGATCTCGGCCTGCGCCGCGTGGAGCGCGTTGTAGGCGGCCTTCGATTTGGGCGCGAGCGACAGGTACACCACCGCGTGGCTCAGCGGAATGAGCCCCTCGGGCGCGCCCAGGCGTTCGAAGGCGCGGTCGGCGGCGACGGCCACCTCGAGGGCGCGCGTGTCGGCGAGGCCGATGTCCTCCGAGGCGAAGATGATCATCCGCCGGAGCACGAAGCGCGGGTCGTCGCCGGCCTCGATCATGCGAAGGGACCAGTAGAGCGCCGCGTCGGGATCGCTGCCCCGAAGGCTTTTGATGAAGGCGCTCGCGAGGTTGTAGTGCTCCTCGCCGGACTTGTCGTAGCGCAGCGTGCGCTCGCGCGCGGTGGCCTCGACGTCGTCGAGGGTCGCCACGGTCTTGCCCGCGCCGTTCACCTCGCGGGCGAGGTGCTCCACGAGGCCGAGGGCCTTGCGCGCGTCGCCGTCGGCCCAGCGGGCGATGGCCGCGAGGGCCTCGTCGGTCGCGCTCACGCCGAGCGCGCCGAGCCCTCGCTCCACGTCGCTGAGGGCGCGCGTGAGAAGGGGAATGAGCGCCTCGGCCGAGAGCGCCTCGAGGCGCACCACCTGGGCGCGCGAGAGCACCGCGGCGTTGACGGCGAAGGAGGGGTTCTCCGTCGTGGCGCCCACGAGGGTCACCGTGCCCGCTTCGACGTGGGGCAACAGGGCGTCTTGCTGCGCGCGGTTGAAGCGGTGAATCTCGTCGACGAAGAGCACCGTGCGACGACCGGCGCGGCGCTCGTGCTCGGCCTGGGCCACCACGGCGCGCACCTCGGCCACGCCCGAGAGCACCGCCGAGAGCTGCACGAAGCGCCCCCGCGAGTGCGCCGCGATGGCGCGCGCCACCGTTGTCTTGCCGCAGCCGGGAGGGCCCCACAAGATGATCGACGGCGCGCGGTCGGCGCGAATGGAGCGGCCGAGGGGCGTGCTCGCGCCGAGCACGGCGTCGTGGCCCGCGAGCGCGTCGAGGGTGCGCGGGCGCATGCGGTCGGCGAGGGGCGCGTCGAGCGCGGGCTCGGGCGCGGCCTCGGGCGGGGGAGCGGCGTCGGCGGGCTTCGTGCGGTCGAAGAGGTCCATCGCGAGAGGGAACAGCTACAACGCGCGAGGGGCTTTGCGGTAGCGTCGGCGGCCATGAAGATCGTCGACTTCTATTTCGACCTGTCGTCACCGTACTCGTACCTCGCGGCCACGCAGGTGCCCGCCCTCGTGGCGCGCACCGGCGCCGACGTGCGGTGGAAGCCCATCGTGCTCGCCGCGGTGTTCAAGGCCGCCGGCAACGTGATGCCCGCGCAGAGCCCGCCGAAGGCCCGGTACATGTGGCACGACCTCGAGCGCTGGGCGCGCAAGTACGGCGTGCCCTTCTCCATGAACTCGCGCTTTCCGCTCAACACCATCAAGCCCGAGCGCCTGGTGATCGCCGCCGAGGCCTCGGGGCGCTCCGCCGAGGTCGCGCAGGAGCTCTTTCGCGCCATGTGGACCGACGACCGCGACATCACCAGCGAGGTCGAGATGCGCGCCGCGGCGCTCACCGCGGGCGTCGACCCCAACGGCCTCCTCGCCGCCATCGAGACGCCCGCGGTCAAAGACAAGCTGCGCGCCTACACCGACGAGGCCGTGGCGCGCGAGGTGTTCGGCGCGCCCACCTTCGCGCACGCCGACAAGCTCTACTGGGGCAACGACCGCCTCGAGTTCCTCGAAGAGGCCCTCCGCGCCTGATTTTGTCACCCCAGGGTGCCGCGCAAGTGCCTTCTGGTAACTGCTTTTTTGAGCAGAGAGCCATTTTCTGACACGCGCTCGGCGTGGAAAGCCTGATAGGATTATTTCCATGGCACTGACATTCCCCCGCGCGTCCCTGTCGGGGCTTCGCTGGCACACGGCGTTCTTCACCGCGGCCCTCGCGGCGCTGTCGTCTTCGCGCGCGTCCGCGCAGGATCTTCCGCGGATGCGCGTCGACGTCGAGGGCTCCGTCGGCTCGATCGCCTCGAACCTCAACGGCGCGCCCTACGGGGTCGGCCCGTCGGGTGCGCTGCGCGTTCGCCTGCGGCTCCTCGGCCCCTTCGGCGTGCACCTCACGGGCGCCGCCAACGGGTGGTCGTACGAGGGCGCCAACGAGACGCTGTGGGCCGCGGTGTACATGGGCGGCGGCGGCCTCCACGTGGCGCCGAAGGTCGGCCCGGGCACGCTCCTCGTCGACACCGACGTGATGGCCGGCACCACGTACGTGCCCTTCGTGCTCGACAACGGATCGTCGACGGCGGTGTACCTCAGCGCGGGCGTCGGCTACCTCGTGCGGGCGGCGTCGTTCCTCGACGTGGGCCCCGTCGCCCGCGTGCTCTGGGGCCGTCAGAGCGAGAGCAGCACCGCGACCGACCGCAACGCGCTCACCGCGTGGACGGCGGGCGTCACGCTGTCGTTTCACCCCTCGGCGAGATCG
>CAISKJ010001747.1 GCA_903885885.1 uncultured delta proteobacterium | reverse complement strand
GCGCTCTTCGTCTACACGGCGCACGCCACCGTGCTCACGCGGCAGTACGACCTCTTGCACGGCCTCGCGTCGCTCGCGTGCGGGGCCCTGCTCGCCGCGGCCCTCGCGCCGCGAGCGCCCGCGCGGCGCCCCTGGGGCCCGCTCTTCGCGGTAACGCTCGGCCTCGCCGCGGTGGGGCTCACGGCGCGCTCCAATGTGCTGCGCTCCACGCTGCGGCAGGCGGCTCCGTCGGCGCGCTTCCCGGCGATGCTGGTGGGCATGGCGCTGCGCGACCGCGTGCGCGCGGGGGCGATGGGCGAGGGGTACATCGCCGGGCCGCACCTGCCGCTCACGGGCGTCGACCTGGTGCTCGTCACCGTCGATGCCCTGCGGGCCGATCGGCTCACGGCCCTCGGCGGCCGCGGGCGCATGCCGACGCTCGACGCGCTCGCCTCGCACGGGGTGCTCTTTCGTCGGGCCTACTGCACCACGCCGCACACGTCGTACTCGCTCGCGTCGCTCATGATGGGCACCTACGCGCGCTCGGTGCTCGCGCTGCCGGGCACCGCGCGGGCGCACGGCACGCTGGCCTCGTGGCTCGGCGCGGCGGGATACGTGACCGCGGGCTTCTTTCCCCCGGCGGTGTTCGCGG
The DNA here is from genome assembly GCA_903885885.1 of uncultured delta proteobacterium. GTDB lineage: Bacteria > Myxococcota_A > Polyangia > Polyangiales > CAISKJ01. The sequence goes on along the minus strand of CAISKJ010001747.1, from coordinate 1,128 downwards.
TCGACGGTGAGCGCTTCGGGGCGCTGCGCGCGCGGCGCTTCGACTTCGCCACGCCCGTCGAGGGCTACGCCGACGCCTCGGACCGCGTGCGCGAGGTCGAGCGCTGGCTCGACGCGCGCCGCGCGGGCGAGCGGGTGTTCGTGTGGGTGCACCTCTTCGAACCGCACGAGCCCTACCGCGCCCACGCCGCGCACCCCTACGGGGCCTCGCGCGAGGCACGCTACGACGCCGAGTGCAGCGCCTCCGACGACGCCCTCGCGGGCCTGCGCGCGGCCTTCGCGCGCCGCGGACGCCGCGCCGCGTGGTTCGTCACCGCCGACCACGGCGAAGAGTTCGGCGAACACGGCGGGAGCTTTCACGGCACCTCGCTCTACGACGAGCAGGTGCGCGTGCCCCTCGTCATCGACGCGCCGGGCCTCGCGCACGCCGTCGTCGACGAGCCCGTGAGCCTCGTCGACCTCGCGCCCACCATCCTCGGCGGCGTCGGCCTCCCGCGCCCTCCGCGGCTGCGGGGCAACAACCTCGGGGCCCTCGTTCTCCGGTCGGGCGCGAGCACCCGCGCCTTCGCCGCCACGGGCTCGCTGCGCATGGTGGCCACCGCGCGCGACAAGCTCGTGGCCGACCTCTCCGACGGGACGCTCGAGCTCTTCGACCTCGCCGCCGACCCGCGCGAGGCGCGCAACCTCGCCGACCGCCGCGCCTCCCGCGCGCGGGTGCTGCGCGGCGAGATCGAGGCCTGGGAGGCGAGCCACGCGCGCGTCGAGGCGCAGCCCGTCGACGGCGAGGTGGCCCCCGTCGACGACGCGCTCCCCGACGTGCTCAACCGGGCCATTCAGGGCGACGCGTCGGTGACGCGCGACGTGGCCACGCTCCTCGGCGCCGGGGGCTACGCGGTGCGTCGCCGCGCGGCGCGCGTGCTCGGCGACCTCGGCTCGCGCGAGGCGGTCGTCACCGACGCCCTCGCGCGCGAGCTCGCGGCCCCCGACAGCGAGCTGCGCCGCGAGGCGGGCGTCTCGCTCGCGCTGCTCTCCGACCCGCGCGGCCGCGACGTCACCCGCGCCACCCTCGCGGCCTACGCGCCCACCCCCACGCGCGACGAGGCCCTGCGCGCGGCCGTCGGCCTCTCGC
>CAISKJ010001746.1 GCA_903885885.1 uncultured delta proteobacterium | reverse complement strand
GAGCCGAGCGAGCTCGCGTCGACGCTCGCACTCGCGCACACCGTAGACACCTCCATCGGCGCGCACGAGTCGTCGGTGCCCTTCGCCGACCGCGTGCCGCTGGCCGAGCCCTACCGCGACCAGGGCGAGGTGGCGCGCGGCGGCATGGGCTCGGTGCGAAGCGCGTGGGACAGCGGGCTCGAGCGCCACGTCGCGGTGAAGATCGTCTCGCCTCGCCTCTCGAACGACCCCGTGGCGCTGCAGCGGTTCGTCGAGGAGGCGCGCATCACCGCGCAGCTCGACCACCCCAACATCGTGCCTGTGCACCTGCTCGCGCGCGCCCCCGACGAGAGCCCTTGCCTCGCCATGAAGCTCGTTCGAGGCCGCACGCTCTCGGCCCACCTCGCCACGCTCCCGGCGCCGCCGTGGCCGCCGTCGGTGCTCGACGAGGTGCTCGGCATCTTCTTGAAGGTGTGCGACGCCGTCGCCTTCGCCCACAGCAAGGGCGTGGTGCACCGCGACCTCAAGCCCGAGAACATCATGGTGGGCACCTTCGGCCAGGTCTACGTGATGGACTGGGGCATCGCGAAGGTGCTCCCGCGCCCCGGCGACGCGCCGGTCGGTGCGCCCGCGCCCACACAAGGCGGGCCCGCGCGCGGCCCCATGGGCACGCCCGTGTACATGTCACCCGAGCAGGCGCTGCGCTACGAGCCCGACATCAACGAGCGCACCGACGTGTTCCTCCTCGGCGCGGTGCTCTACGAGATTCTCACGGGGCGACCGCCGCACCAGGGGCCCAACCTCGTGGCCATTCTGTACCGCGCCATCACGGCCACGGTGGTGCCCCCGGCCGAGGCCGCGCCCGAGCGCCACGTGCCGCCCGCCATCGCGCGCGTCGCGATGCGCGCCATGGCCCGCGAGCAGTCGCAGCGGTATACGTCGGTCCTCGAGCTCAAGCGCGACGTCGAGCGCTTCCTCCGCGGCGACGAGCGCGCGCCCGAGAAGACCTTCGCCCCCGGCGAGGCGGTGATCGTCGAGGGCGAAGAGGGCCGCGCGGCCTACGTTATCGTGTCGGGGCGCTGCGTGGCCTACAAGGTCCGCGACGGCGAGCGCGTCACGCTGCGCGAGATGGGCCCCGGCGAGGTCTTCGGCGAAACGGCCGTGATCACCGCGCGGCCCACGTCGGCCACCGTCGAGGCCCTCGAGACGCTCACGGTGAAGGTGGTCACGCGCGAGGCCCTCGCCGAGTCGGTGGGGCTCCACACCTGGATGGGCGCCTTCGTGCGATCGCTCGCCGAGCGCTTCCGCGAGGTCGACGAGCGCCTGCGCGCCCTCGAGCACGCCACGGGGCGCGCCACGCTGAACCCGCCGCGCGAGGGCTGACTCAGCCCGCGGCCTCGGTGAGCCCGTCGCCCGCGCGCACGTAGCGGCGGTTGCACGTCGGGCACGCGAGCGAGGGCGTGAGCTTGGTGCCGCAGCGGCAGACCCAGCCCATGATCTTCGCCGGCACGCCGCCTACGAGCGCAAACGCAGGGACATTCTTTGTCACAACGGCGCCGGCGGCGACGAAGGCCCCCTCGCCCACGTCGTGGCCGCACACGATGGTGACGTTGGCGCCGATGGAGGCGCCGCGGCCCACGCGCGTGTCGCGGTACTCGTCTTTGCGCGGAAACGCGGCGCGGGGGTTGACCACGTTGGTGAACACCGCGCTCGGCCCGACGAACACGTCGTCTTCGAGGGTGACGCCGTCGTAGAGGCTCACGTTGTTCTGCACGCGCACGTTGTCGCCGAGGCGCACGCGGTTGCCGACGTAGCAGTTCTGGCCGAAGGAGCACGCGCGGCCCACCACGGCGCCGGGCATGATGTGGCAGAAGTGCCAGACCTTGGTGCCCTCGCCGAGGGTGGCGCCGTCGTCGACGATCGCGCTGGGGTGAACGTAGTAGCTGGTGCCGTCGGACATCGCGGATCTCCTCGCGAGGCGCGTGTACCACGGCGCGCGCGCGAGGCGCGAGGGGAAGGCTTCAGTCGTCGCTGCCGGCGCGCAGCGCGGCGAGCACGTTGAGGTCTTCG
>CAISKJ010001745.1 GCA_903885885.1 uncultured delta proteobacterium | reverse complement strand
TCGTTGATGGAGCGCCCGCCGTCGTTGTTCACCGATTGAAACTCCTGAAGCTCGCGGTCGATCACGCACGAGAACTGGTCGAGGTAGTACTCGCAGAGGCGCGGGCCGCGGCCGCAGAACACCTGGTCGACGGCCCAGGCGGTGCCCCCGAACGCGATGCGACCGTCGGGGTGTACCGCACCCTCCGCGGTCATGCGAACGGCCCAGTGGTCGAGGCCCGCGCGGCACGGGGGCGGCTGCTCGTCGCGCGCCGAGCCCGCCCAGGCGCGCGCCATGATCTGGCCCTTGAGGCGCGGCGAGCCCTGCGAAACGCGGTGAATCTCGAGGTTGAAGAGGTACCAGTCGTGGAAGCGCGGGTGATAACGGTGGCTCATCCAGACGCCCTCGACGGGGTCTTCGCAGGTGGCGGGCGGGGGGAGCCGCGCGCGCTGTTCTTCGACGGTAGCGGGCGCGAGCGAGGGCATGAGAACCAGCACGGCGAGAACGGTCACGACGCTCGCGCGAACCATGCGCCGACGCGCCCGCGCTCGAGGGGTGAACCTCATGGGAGGCGCGAAGATTCCCACGGGATCGAGCGGGGGTCGAGGGCGACGAAGGGGCCGACGCGCGAGAGGGCGACTAACTACTCGAAGAGGCTGATGTTGTCGCCGTAGATGGGGAACTGCCGCGCGGCCTCGCTGGCCTCGACGCCCGCGAGGCGCCGCAGGGCCATGTGAATCGACTTCGGGTTGAGCTTGCGCGTCGCCGTGTCGCTCGGCGTGAGCGACGCGAAGTCGAGGCCCCGCGCGCGGAAGCGATCGTCGGAGGCGCCCACCACGCGGCCCCCGCGGATGCCCGCGCCCATCATGAGCATGCTCGTGACCGACCAGTGGTCTTTGCCGTTCTGCGCGTTGTACTGGGGCGTGCGGCCGAAGTCCGAGCCCACCATCACGGTGACGCGGTCGCGCAGGCCCATCTCGTCGATGTGGTCCATGAGCAGGTCGACGCCCGAGAGGATGCGACCGAGGGCGGTGCCCTGCGACGCGTCGTGGTGGCCGTGCGTGTCGAAGCCGCCGACGGCGAGGTTGGCCGCCGCCGAGACGCCCGCGCGGTACGCCGCGATGGCCACGAGCCCCTGCCGAAGAATGGGGTTCGTCGCGCGGTTGAGCACGTCGTTGGTGGGGAGAAACATCATGAGGCGCTCGAGCAGGTTGCCGCCGCCGCGCGTCTCGAGCAGCTGGCGCATCGAGAGCTGCCACGTGGGGAGGGTCTGCGCGGCCGTCATCGCCGCGAGGCGCTGGTTCTGGGCGCGCTGGATGCGGTCGAGCGTGGCGGTGCTGTGGTACTGCACCATCGCGTTGTTGGGGTCGGGGCGGTTGGGCCTCGCGATGCGCGCGATGGTGTTGATGTCGTTGAGGCGCGTGAGGGGCGCGACGCCGACGGTGTTCTCGTAGCCGCCGTTGCTGAGGAAGCCCAGCGGCCGACCCGGCGCGAGCGAGGCCGCGAGGATGGCCGCGAGGGGCGGATAGCCGTCTTCGAGGTGCCCCGACCACGTGTACCGGGTGCCGGTGTCGTGGTTGTTGGTCTGCATGTCGACGCCGTTGAGCACCAGCAGGCGGTCGCGAAACTTCTCGAAGAACTGCTGGTTCGAGAGCGTGCGCGAGCCGTCCATGAAGGAGATCGGCGCGTACTGGAAGGGCCCCGCGGTGCCGATGGCGCTCGGCATGAACTGACGGTTGATGTCACCGCCCTTGGGGTCGCACACCATCGTCGGGTCCCACCCGCCGCCGGCGTTGATGAACAGAAAGAAGCGGCCCGCGTAGGGCTCGATCGCCGAGGAGGGCGGCATCGGCTGCGCGTTCAGGAGCCTGCGCGCCGAGGGCGACACGCCGGCCGCCAGTCCCGCGAGGAGGCCGAGCCCCAGGAAGTTACGTCGTTCCATCGTCGGTGCGTCTCCTGCGCTCACTGGTAGAGAAAGCGGTAGTCCGAGAAGAGGTACGTGAGCACCGCCATCCACGCGCGGATGGTGCCGTTGCGATCCTCGGTGATGGTGGTACCCATCGCGAGGGCCTCGTTGGTGGTGATGTCACGCGTGGCCCGGCACGCGTCGGGGATGGCGTTGTTGTTCGAATCGCGCACCTCGCGCCAGGTCTCGAGGAAGAGCTGGTAGGTGCGCTCGACCTCGACGGAGTCGATCGAGAGGCGCTCGCCGAGGATGCGCTCGTGCAGCTCGACGATGTTCTGGCGGATCTGCGCCACGCTGCCGGGCACGGGCTGCCCCGCGCTCTCGGGCACGGTGTCGACGCGCACGTTGCGGAAGAAGCGCCGCTCGGCCTGCGGGCGCGTGAAGTCGAACGCGGTGCCGCGGCACGCGAGCTCGTTGGCCATGCGCTGCGCCACGCCGAGGATGACGCCGCTCGGGTCGGTGGCGCGCTTCACGATCGTGTCGGAGTTGATGCCGCCGTAGGGGAAGTAGAATTCGTTGGTGAGCCAGCCGTCGTTGTGGCTCATCGCCTCGCGCGCGAGGTCGCGGTACCAGGCGTAGCCCGTGATGGCGCGGATGCGGCGGTCGAGGAGCTCGGGCGTGAGGAGCATCGCCGTGCCGAGGCCCGCGTGCGCGGCCATGCGCGCGGGGTCGCCGTTTACCACCGCGTTGGTCGCGCGGTAGAGGGGCGAGCGGATCATCTCGGTGACGACGGTCTTGAAGTTCATGTTCGTCGCCACGAAGCGGCGGGCGATGGCGCGGAAGATCCGATCCTGCTCGTTCCACGCGGCGGAGCGCGAGGCGTAGAGCGGGTCGATGGTCTCCGTGGGGTGCACCAGGGGCTCGCGGCCCGTGAGCGTCTTGTAGACGAAGCGCACCACCGAGGCGGCGAAGCGCGGGTCTTCGACGATGCGCGGCGCGAGCCACCGGAGGCCCGAGCGGTAGCTCGACCCGGGCATGTCTTGCCCGGCGAAGCCCGGCGGAAACATGTCGGTGTACCAGGCGTCGCGGGGGTCGAAGCGCCACGCGGTGTCGGTGGGAAAGAAGCCGCGGAACGCGCCCGCGATGGGGTCGTTGATGCGGTGGCACGTGGCGCAGGGGCTGTAGTTGAGCGTCGGCGCCGTGACGAGGGCCTCGCTCGCCGTGGGGTCGATGGGGCGCTCGCCGACCTTCAAGATGTCCGTCGCGAGAAAGTACGACTGGACGATGCGCGCGCGGTGGCGGTTGCGGTTGGTCTCGGTGGTGGGATACCGCGCGAGAAACACCGGCATCGTGAGCACGCCCGCGTGGGGGAACTCGACGGTCTCGCTGGGGCCCGAGCGGTACACGCGCGTGTAGCGAATGTGCGCGGGCTGCAGCTCGGTGGGCTCGTACGAGTCGAAGTGCACCTGGTCGGTGACGCCGTACACGTGCGCCGACTGGGGGTTTACGAGGGTGTAGTCGGCGGTGAGAATCTCCGAGAACGGGCGATTGTTTCGCACGATGTACTCGAAGAGGTTGATGGGCTCGCGCGCGATGGCGTTGTTGGCCTGCAAGAAGAAGTTGCGCACGGGGGCGCACTGCTCGTTGGCGCGGTCCATCCCGCAGCAGTCGAGGCCGTTGGGGCCGCCGGCGCCGCCGTAGGTGCCGCGGTTGGGGAAGTCGGCGCCCGAGATGAGGTTGAGCGCCCGCTGGTCGCAGCCGTCGCCGGTGACGTAGCGGTCGGTGAGCATGAGGTCGTTCCACGCCGTGCGCATGCGGGCGTAGAAGGCCGGGCTCTCGATCATGCCCGAGAGGGTGGCGTCGAAGCCCGTCTCGTTGAGGCCGCCGCGCGCGAGCTCCTCGTCGGTGGGCAGGCGACCGAAGAGGTCGAGCGAGGCTTTACGAAGCGTCGCGCGCCAGTCGAGCATGACCACGCCCGACGGCGCCGCGAGGGAGCCGTAGTCGACGCACGCGTCGGCCGCGGCCTCGCCGCTGGTGAGCCGGTCGACGAGCCCGGAGAGCGCCGTGTACTCCGCCGAGCCCTCGCGGATCACCGCGCCGCCGCCGTGCGCCACGAGCCCGAGGGGCTTGGCCAGCAGCGTGGCGATCGAGCGCCCGTCGACGTTGTAGCTCTGGTTGGCCATCGCCGCGGCGCTCGCGAGGTTCGCATCGGCGAAGTCGGGGTAGCTCGCGGGCAGGAGGCGGAAGCGCGCGCCGGCCTCCTGCGCGGTGCCGCCGGGCGAGTGGCACCCGACGCACCTGGCGGCCAGCACGGGGCCCCACACGTCGCTCACGAAGTACGACCGCGTCGACTGGCAGCTCGTGCCGGGCTCGCCGATGTCGCCCTCGAAGCAGCCCGACGTCGACGCCATGGCAGTCATGGTCAACAAGACCATTCCGGTGAGTCGCGAACTCCATGCGGCACGAATCATTGGCGCTCCTGATCGGGTGCGTGGCGCCAGCTACACACGAGGCGACGCACGACGCATCCGATCACCCTCTGCGTCTCACGCCCGGCGCGAACGCGTCAAGCCTGCGCAGCCGCCGCACAACGATCTTCGTGCGCACACTACCCGGCGGGCGCGTCGGGCGCGTCGACGGGCGGCGCGCGCACGCTGCGCCCGCTGGCGTGGGCGATGGCGGCGCCGAACTTCTGGAGGTTGTCGGGCGTGACGCGCACGAACTCCAGACGAAGCCGGAAGGGCCCCTCGGGCGGCCCCTCCTGCTGCTCCGGCGGCCACAGCGGCGCGTGCTCCGAGTGCGTCACCGCGGGGTGCGCTGGCGAGC
>CAISKJ010001744.1 GCA_903885885.1 uncultured delta proteobacterium | reverse complement strand
CGTGCTCGTCGACGGGCTCGACAAGCTCGGCCACGTGATGCCCGACGCCGACGTCGATGACTTTCTCCACCTGTGGCGCTACGCGGGTCACGTGCTCGGCGTCGACCACGAGCTCCTCGCCGCCACGCGCGCCGAGGCCGCCACGCTGTGGGACCTCCTGTCGTCCACGCAAGACCCGCCCGACGACGACGCCCGCGCGCTCGCCGACGCGCTCATCCGCAGCGGCCGCCTCGCGGCGCGCACCTCCGACGAGGCCGACGCCGCGGAGAAGCGCATCCCCTTCGCCCACGCGCTCTCGCGCTACCTCATCGGCGACACCTACGCCGACCAGCTTGGGTATCCGCGCTCGTCGTGGCGCCACGTGTTCCCGGCGTTTCGCGCGCTCAACGCGGCGGCGCTGGGGCGCGCGCGCGCGCTCGGGCCCGTCGAGCGGCTCTTCTACGAGGCCGGCCGACGCTACTGGCGCGACGTCACCACCATGGCCCTGCGGGGCGTGCCCGCCGCCTTCTCGATGCCCGACCCGCCGACCGCGTGACGGCGCGCGCGCGTTGGTGTACCCACCCGCGCCGTGAGCCGAACCAACCTCTGCCCCTGCGGCACCGGGCGCCCCTACGCCCAGTGCTGCGAAGTGTTTCACAGCGGCGCCCGCGAGGCGCCCGACGCCGAGTCGCTCATGCGCTCGCGCTACACCGGCTTCGCGCTGAAGAAGGTCGACTACCTCTGGCGCACGCTGCACCGCGCGCACGCCGACCGCGCCGCCACGCAGGCCGAGGGCCTCGCCGCGATCCGCTACGCGGCCGACGGATACCGCTACATGGGCCTCACGGTGCTCGACCGCGAGGCGCCCGACGCGAAGGGCGTCGCGCGCGTTCTCTTTCACGCGAAGATGTTTCAGAAGGGGCGCGACGTGAGCTTCGTCGAGTGCTCCGACTTCGCCCACGACGGCGAAGGGTGGCGCTACCTCGCGGGGAGCCCGGTGCTCATGCGCGACTTGCGCGCGCCCCTCGCGGGCCTCACGATCGCGCGCTTTCGCGACCGCCCACAGCCCACCTGAATTCACACACCGCCATGGACCCGCTCGTCGTCACCGCCGCCGTCACCCTGCCACCGTCTGACTTCACCTGGAGCGCCGCGCGCGCCAGCGGCCCCGGCGGGCAGAACGTGAACAAGGTGGCTTCGAAGGTCGAGCTGCGCTTCGACCTCGCGGGCACCCTCGCGCTCACCGACGAGGTGAAGGTCCGCGTGCGCGCGCTGGCGGGCAGCCGCCTCGACGCCGACGGACAGGTGCGCATCGTGAGCCAGGCCACGCGCGATCAGTCGCGCAACCTCGACGACGCGCGCGACAAGCTGCGGCTCCTCGTGCTCGAGGCGCTCACGCCGCCGAAGCCGCGCAGGCCCACGAAGCCCACGCGGGCCTCGAAGGCGCGCAGGCTCACCGAGAAGCACCACGTGGCCGAGCGCAAGAAGGGCCGCACCAAGGGCTCCGCCGACGAGTAGCGAGCGCGCGCGTCAGCGTCGCACGGCGGGGCTCGTGGCCCACACCATCGCGGCAGCGCAGCTCACGCTCGCGGCAGCGAGGGCCTCGCGCAGCGGCGCGCGCAGCAACGGGCCGACGCGGAGCTCCCACGCGGCGACCACGTCGGGCCCCGCGCCGTGCAGCACGCCCACGGCGAGGGTGACCAGCGCGGCGCCCACGGCCACGGCGCGGCGCGCGCCGAGCGAGATGCGCGGCGCGATGCGCACGGTGAACCACGCGAGGCCCACGAGCGCGAGGCCCGCGACGCGCCCCGAGGGCTCTTGCCCGACGAGGTTGAACTGTTCTGCGAGGGAGAGGAGCGCGAGGGCCGCGGCGTCGAGCGCCAGCACATTGGCCAGCGGAGAGGCGCGGAGTCGGAGCAGGAACCCCGAATTCACCGAGGGGCGGCGGGGTCGGTCTCGGCGGGAGCCGCGGGGCGCTTGATGGCGCCGGGCTTGGGGGCGATGAGCATGGTCATCGTCTTGCCCTCGAGGGCGGGCTTCTGCTCGATCACGATGGTGCCCTCGAGCTCCGTGATGATCTCGCGAAGAACCTCTTCGCCCTTCTCGGGGTGGGTAATCTCGCGGCCGCGGAAGCGCACCGTGATCTTGGCCTTGTTACCCTCTTCGAGGAAGCGACGGATGTGCCGGATCTTCGTCTCGACGTCGTGATCGTCGGTCTTCGGGCGAACCTTGACCTCCTTGATCTCGACGATCGTCTGCTTCTTCTTCTGCTCATTGAGCATCTTCTTCTGCTCGTATTTGAACTTGCCGAAGTCCATCACCTTGCAGACCGGGGGGTCGGCCTTGGGGTTGACTTCGACGAGGTCGAGCGACTGGTCCATCGCGAGGCGAATGGCCTCTTGCGACGACATGATGCCCAGCTGCGTACCGTCGGCGGCGATGACGCGCACCTCCGGCACACGGATGCGGTAGTTGAAGCGAATCTGCGGCTGGCGCTGCGCGCCCTTGTCCATCGGTCCCTTGGGGGGAATAGCGGTGCTCCTTGGTGTTGGGGGACCGACCAGGTCCCCATCAGTGTGTGGGCTCGACTCACCGCGCGTCGCACGTCAGGACAACGCACAGTGCACGACGCTTACGATGATCGCCCCAGTGCCGGTTGCTTGGCAAAGATTCTGTGCGTGCCCCACAGCGCACACAGAGAGACAGAAACTGAAGGGAGAAGAATAGGCGCGGCCGGGATTGAACCGGCGACCCCCACCGTGTCAAGGTGATGCTCTACCACTGAGCTACGCGCCTTCAGGGAGGGCGAAGTAACCACGCCTCTCCCCCGCCTGTCAACAATTCGAATCACGATCGCAGAGAAAGATACCCATCGTCGAGGGCGCCGCGGTCGCCGGTGCGCACTTCGCCCGCAATCATGGGCCCGCGCAGCACCACCTCGCCGGCTTCGATGCGCGTCTCGACGCCCGGGAGCGCGCGGCCCACGGAGCCCACGCGGCGCGCGTCGGGCGTGTTGAGGTGCGTGAGCCCGGCCGCCTCGGCCACGCCGTAGCCCTCGAGCAGTTGCACCCCGCAGGCGTGAAACCACTCGGCCACGCCGGGCGCCAACGGGGCACCCACCGACACCGCGAGGCGCAGCCGCGCGCCCGCCACGCGCGTCCGCAGCGCATCGAGCGCGACCGCTCGCGCGGCGCGGTGCTCGGCCTTCAAGAGCACACCGGGCTCGCGGCCCGCGCGCGCTCCCTCGGCCACGCGCAGGCCCACGGCGAGGGCCTCGTCGACGAGCGCGCGGCGCACGCGCCCCTCGCGGTGAAGGTGCGCGAGCGCCTCGTCGCGCAGGCGCTCGTAGAAGTGCGGCGGCGCCGCGAGCACGGTGGGGCTCACCTCGGCGAGCTGCGACTCCGGCGTCGCCTCGAGGTCGGCG
>CAISKJ010001743.1 GCA_903885885.1 uncultured delta proteobacterium | reverse complement strand
TCTCGTCTTCGAGGCGGTACGTTGGATCATAGGGGTGCTCCGGTGTCCTCCCGTCGGGGCGCCGATCGTCGTGGTCGGGGGCCCTTCGGGTCAACACCGAAGCTGCGGCAGAGGTTGGCGGGAGCGAGAAGGAGACGGGCGCCGCGCGGGCGCCGCGATCAGCCGAGCGACTTGCTCAGCTCGCCGCGGATGCGCTCTTCGATCTTGCCCTTGAGCATGCGCATGGGGAAGCTGAGCTCGATCTGCACGCGCACGACCGTGTCGGTCACCGTGAAGGTGCCCTTCACGGGCTTCGAGATGTTGAACACGTCGCCCGCCCAGGCGCCGTCGAGGCCGATCTCGCCCTTGATGCGGTTGATCACCTCCGTCGCCTTGGTCTTCGCGGTGTCTTTGCCCAGCTTGTGATTCTGGCTGATGTCGATGTCGGCCATTGCGATGATCCTCCCTAGAAGGTGAAAACGGCGACGGAGGCTCTCAGGGCGCGACGATTCCGTCAATGACTTCGAGCGCCATCTCCCACCGCTCGAGGGGCGGCATCACGTAGGCGCCCGCCACGCGGTGCTTCACGGCCTCGAGCATCTCGCGCGCGATGGCCACGCCCTCTTTGCGCGCGAGGGGGCCCGTACCCGCCTTGCGCATGCGGTCGCGCGTCGCGTCGGGGATGCGCATGCCGGGCACCTCGTTGTGGAGAAACTCCGCGTTGCGATGGCTCGCGAGGGGGAGCACACCGACGAGAACCGGCACCCCGAGGGGCTCCACGTCGGCGAGGAAGCGCTCGAGCACCGCGGGGTCGTACACGGGCTGCGTCATCACGGCCTCGGCGCCCGCCTCGATCTTCTTCTTCAAGCGTGTGATCTCGCGCTGATAGTCCATCGCGGCGGGCTCGGCGCCCGTGAGGAGGAGGAAGCGCGTGACGCCGCCGAGGGCCTTGCCGCCCGGGTCGCGGCCGTGGTTGAGCCCGCGCACGAGGCGCAGGAGGCCCACCGAGTCGAGGTCGTACACCGCGGTGCAGTCGGGGAAGTCGCCCATCTTCGGCGGGTCGCCCGTGATGATCACCAGGTTGCGCACGCCGAGCTCGTGCGAGCCCATCACGTGCCCCACGAGCCCGAGGAGGTTTCGGTCGCGGCAGCACACGTGCAGAATGGGGTCGATGCCCTCTTGAATGAGCCGCACCGCGAGGGCGAGGTTCATCATCCGGGCGCTGGCGCGGGGGCCGTCGGCGATGTTGATGACGTCAACGCCGTTGCGCACGAGCATCTTCGCGCCGTCGATGGCGCGCGTCGCGTCCATGCCCGCCGGGGGGTTGACCTCGACGCTCACGACGAACTTCTTCTGCGCGAGCTTGGCCGACAGCGACGACTTCTCTTCGAAGCGCACCAGCTCGAGCCCCTCGGGCACCACGAACAGCCGCGGCTGCGCGCCGGCCGTGGTGTCCGCGGGCTCACCGCCCGAGACCGACGCGAGGCCGCCGTTGTCGCCCTCGTGGGCGTGCATGCGCGTCGCGTAGGCCACGCGGCGAATGTGGTCGGCCGTGGTGCCGCAGCAGCCGCCGAGGAGGCGCACGCCGAGCTTGATGAGCCGCCGCGCGTACACCCCGAAGTACTCGGGGTTGGCCATGTAGAGGAGCCGGCCCTCGACGCGCCGCGGGATGCCCGCGTTGGGCATCGCCGCGAGGGGCAAACCCGTGGGGCGCATCTGCTCGATCATGCGAGAGACGACGTCGAAGACGCCCGCCGGGCCGTCGCCGCAGTTGACGCCGATGACGTCGGCGCCCCACGCCGCGAGCTTGTCGGCCATGGCGTCGGGCGTGGTGCCGTCGGCCATGGTGCCGAAGGTGTCGAAGCTCACCATCGCGATGACCGGGAGGTCGCTCACCTCTTTGACCGCCTGCAGGGCGATGCGAATCTCTTCGGGCTGGCGCATCGTCTCGATGGCGATGAAGTCGGCCCCGGCGAGGCCCTTCGCCTGCTCGACGAAGGCCGCGCGCACGTCAGCGAGGTCGCGCTCGGGCATGCCCTTCACGTTGACGCCCGCGGGCCCCAGCGAGCCGGCCACCCACGCGCCCGCCGACGAGGGCCCGGCCTCGGCGATGGCCTCGCGCGCGAGGCGCACGCCGGCCTCGTTGAGCTCGCGTACCTTGTGCTCGAGGCTGAAGCGCGCGAGCCGGTACCGGTTGGCGCCGAAGGTGTTGCTCTCGATCACCTGCGCGCCGGCCTTGAGGTACTCGCGGTGGATCGACTTGATGAGGTCGGGCCGCGAGAGGCAGATCTCCTCGTAGTTGGCCGTGTAGAGAATGCCGCGCTCGTAGAGCTGTGTGCCCATGGCGCCGTCGGCCACGAGCGGGTGATCGCGGAGGGCCTCGAGGAAGCGGTGCGTCATATGCGGGGCCTCGTTGCCTACTCTTGTCGTGGCGTTTCCGCAACCGCACAGCCCGTTGTGCTTGAAGGGCGAGGGCGGTGGGAGATAGCGTCCGCGCGCCATGTCGAACCGCCCCGTCGCACTCATCACCGGCGCCAATGGAGAGATCGGTCGCTCGCTGCTCGAGCGGCTGCATCAAGAGGGTCGCTACGACCTCGTGACGCTCGACCTCACGCCGCTCCCCGAGCGCTACCGCCCGCTCTGCGCGGAGACGTACGCGGGCAACATTCTCGACCGGTACCTGCTCGACCAGCTCGCGGCGCACCACCAGATCGAGGTGGTGTTTCACCTCGCGGCGCTGCTCTCGACGCGCGGCGAGCGCGACCCCGAGCTCGCGCACCAGATCAACGTCGAGGGCACGCTGCACCTGCTCCGCATGGCGCAGCAGCTCTCGCTGCGCCTCGGGCGCTCGGTGAAGTTCATCTTCCCGAGCTCCATCGCCGTGTACGGCATGCCCTCGCTCGACGAGAAGCGGCGCCTCGGCCGCGTGCGCGAGGATCAGGGCCTCGAGCCCATCACCATGTACGGCATCAACAAGCTGTACGCCGAGCACCTGGGGCGCTACTTCATGCGCCACTACCGCGCCCTCGCGGCCGGCGCCGAGGGCGCCATTCGCCTTGATTTCCGGGGCATTCGCTTCCCCGGCCTCATCTCGGCGGAGACGGTGCCCACGGGCGGCACGAGCGACTACGGCCCCGAGATGCTGCACGCCGCGGCGCAGTCGAAGCCCTACGCGTGCTTCGTGGGCCCCGAGGCGCGCATCCCCTTCATGGCCATGCCCGACGCGGTGCGCTCGCTCCTGGGGCTGCTCGACGCGCCGCGCGAGCAGCTCACGCTCCCGAGCTACAACGTCGGGGCCTTCAGCCTCTCGGCGGCCGAGATCGCGCAGCGCGTGAAGGCCGCGTTCCCGGGCGCGGAGATCACCTTCGAGCCCGACCCGGCGCGCGCGCGCATCGTCGACTCGTGGCCCGAAGACCTCGACGACGCCCGCGCCCGCGACGACTGGGGATGGAACGCCGTGTACGGCGTCGACCGCGCCTTCGACGAGTACCTGGTGCCCTCGATCCGCGCGCGCTACCAGCGGTAGACTCACGCCCACGATGGACGGCATCGACCTCGCGGGCCTGCGCTACAGCTCTTCGAAACCCCCCAACCCCACGTGGCTCGCGTGGGGCAGCGAGCGCGGCGGCGCGCTCGCCATCGACGGTGTGGAGTACCTCGGCGCCACGGTGGCCGATCGCCTCGCGCGCACCCCGCCGCGCGTGCTCGGCGTCGATGCTCCCTTCGGCGTGCCGCTCGGGCTCGCGAAGAGGCTCGTCCCGCTGGTGACCAACGGCTCGCAGGTGCTCGAGCGCCTCGTGGTCACGCCCGCGGCGCAGCTCGACGCCGCGTGGGCCGCCTTCGCGACGGAGCACCCGGGCGCGCTGCGGCTCACCGAGGCCATCACCCACGGCGCCTCGTCGATCACCACGCCGCGCCCTCCCACGTGGCGCACGCTGCGGGGCCTCGCGCAGATCCTGTGGGCGCTGCGCGACCGCGTGGCGATCGTCCCCTTCGACGCGATCGAGATCTCGCCCGCGCGCGCCAACGTGCTCGAGGTGCTGCCCGCCGCGACGCTGCGCCTGCTGGGACTACCGTACGTTCACTCGCACGGAGTAGAGTCCGTGACGGCCTCGGCGATCGACCTCACCGAGGAGCGCCTGCACTGCATCGCGCACCTCGCCGAGGCGGTGGGCGCGCTGGGGGTACGGGTCGACTTTCCCGCGCACGTGGCCAACGCGTGCGTGCAAGACGCGGGGGGCGCCGCGCTCGCCGCGGTGCTCGCGCTCGTGACGGTGCACCTCGCGACGCGCGGCTTCTGGACGCCGCCGCCCCTCACGGGCGCCTCGTCGGCGCGGGCGCTCGTCGAGGGGTGGATCGTGCGGCCGGGCGACTGATCAGCCGGGCGTGATGAGCCGCAGGTCGAGGCCGCCCGGGTACATGTACGACGTGTAGGGCGCGATGCCGTACACCTTGATGCCGAACTGCTGCCCCGTGTCGCCGCGGAGGCGGTGCGGCCCCGACGTGATGGGCAGCGTGAGCACGGTGTAGCCCGACACGTTCTGCGACGATCCGCGGAGGGCGGTGCCGTCCATCGTGAGGGTGGTGCCCTGCGGGGTGACCACGTTGATGAAGTTCTGCGGGTACGTGGCGGGCACGTAGAAATCGTAGCTGGTGCGATACTGCTGCACGGGCACTTCGAACACCATCGCGGGGTCGCCCGCGCTGGCCGTCGAGGTGGCGTCGCCCTGGCCGATCATGAACTGCGACACGAGAAAGGCCTGCGAGCCCGTGACGCGGAAGCTCTGCGTGGCGGCGAACTCGAGCACCTGACCGGCGTTGAGCGTCTCGCTCGGGCGCACGCCCGGCGGGTCGTACGTGAGGCGGTTGTTGTTGGCCTGCGACACGACGCGCACCACCGAGGGGAGGGGCGAGGTGCTCCCGTCGGGGTTGGCCATGGTGCGGTCGCGCAGGGCCGACACGAAGTAGTCGCGGCCCCACGTCTCGTTGGGAAAGAGCTGCTCTTCGAGGTGATCGCACGCGGGGCGCGCTCCGGGCACGTTGGTGCAGTCGTGCCCGACGAAGACGGCCACGGGGAGGTCTGCCGTGATGGCCGTGCCCGTGAGGTCGCCGGCGCCGGTGCCCACGAGCTCGAGCACGTCGCCGGGCTGCAGCGTGAAGCTCGCCTGCGAGCCCGGCGGAATGGGCGCGACCCCGGTGCCGACGGCGATCTGCGCGGTGGGGCGCACGGTGACGGTGGTGCTCTCGCCGGTCACGGCGACGATGGCCGCGAAGCCGCCGAGGTAGATGGTGCCGGCGGTGCCGCGCGCGCCCCAGTTGGGGTACGTCGACACGGTGTACCGCTGCGTGAGAACGCCTTGCGGGAGCAGCAGCGAGGCGTCATTGGTGAACGACGCGAGGCCCGCGGGGCTCTGGTACGTGAGCGGGTTGAACTGGTACGCCGCGATGGGGCCGTTGGCGCGCACGTGGTAGGCGCCGTTGCGCCGCAGCGCCGAGCGCGCGGGGTTGGCGCCGAGGCACGCGGGGTCGCCGGGGCGGCGGCACCCGACGAAGGCCGTGTTGCGCTGCACGAGCTCTTGCACCCAGGGGAGCGACACCGTCTCGATGGCGCCGGGCGCGAGGGTGAGCTGGCGCGGCGCGGTGAGCCCGCCGCCCGTGATGCTCGCCTGCACGGGGTACGTCTGCGGGTTCGAGAGCACCACGGCGAAGTCGAACGCGGTGCCGAGCTGGCTGTTGGG